>CAMBHC010000089.1 GCA_945866285.1 Candidatus Sulfopaludibacter sp. SbA3
CCAGGAACGTGCCCTGGTAGGTGTTGCCGCCATTCGTGAATTGATAGGACTTGCCCATGCCTGCGGCCGACAGCCCGTTCGCTGTGGTCGCCGACGTGGCCAACGTCGCGCTGGCGGCGTTCGTAGCGTTCGTGGCGTTCGTGGCGTTCGTGGCATTCACGGCGTTGGTCGCGTTCGCGGCCGTGGTCGCTGTCGTGGCGTTACCGAGGAACGTGCCGGTGAACGAGTTGCCGCCATTGTTGAAGGTGTAGGCGTTGCCGTAGACACCACCAGCCAGCCCCGACGTCGTGACCCCTTTGAGCGCAGAACCGTCGCCGACAAACGTGCCGCTGAAGTTGCCACTGTGGTTGCCGTTGAAGATGTTCAAGGGATTCGAGAACACGTACTGGCCGCCGTAGGTGCCCGGCGACAGGCCCGCCGCCGTCACGTTGGTCAGGCCCCCGCCGTTGCCAGAGACCGTGGTGCCGAACAGCGTCGTGGCGGTTACCGCGCTAACAGTCAGCGAGCCGGTCGTTGACAGGTTGCTGGCATTGAAATTCAACGCCCCGGTCGACGAGGACAGGCTGTTGTCGATGCCGTTCAGGTAGATCGAGTTGCCGATGCGGACCACACCCGTGCCGCCGACGTCGAGGGCGTACTTGGGATCGGGATTGGTGCGGCCAATGCCGACACTCTCGCCCGCCGTGATCGTGATCGTGTCGCCTTCCCGCGTGACGTCCAGGCCTCCGGCACCGGTCAGCTTGACGTCGCCGGAGGCGCCGTTGAGGCTGTGCACCACGCCGCGCTCGCGGTCCTTGTCATCGTCTTTTTTTTGATCCGGCGCGCGGGACTCGGATTTCTGGGCCCGCGCCGGCGTTGATGAGGTGACGGGCTTTTGGGCGCCCACCGGGCCGCCGGCCGCAAGAACACACGCAACTCCGAAGGCTATCAGACGCACGCGAGGGTGACTGGCCATGGGAACTCTCCGGGAAATTGGGGCCGACGCACACTACATAAGGAGCGTTATACGCCCTGATTTGCTCACGGGCAACCCCCTCCCGCCCGCGAGGGCCGCGCGCCATCAAAATCGGGGCCAAGCCGTCAGAAGGACTACAATAGAGGGATGCTGCTGACCCCGAAAGACATTGGAACGCTCGTTGAACACACGGTTTGGCAGCGAGGCAAAGTTCTCGACGTCACCCCTCCCTACGCCATCATCCACTTCACTTCGCTGCTGGCGACGCCGCAGGGTCCGGAACGCAAGCTCCGCGAAGACGCGCCACAGATTTCCAAGTCGAAGGTCCAGAGCGACCCCGAACTGGACCTGATCGGCAACGGCAAGCCCAAGAAGTCGAAGGCGAAGGCGAAGGCCAAGGGCCTGGTGCATCACCTGGATGAGGCCATCGCGTGGTTCGAGAAGACCTATCCCAACAAGTTTGAAGACGAGAAGTTTGTCGACGCCGACCTGCGCAACAAGCGCGCGGCGCACGACGTGTTCGTCGCTAACTTCGGCGGCAGCCGCGGCCAGAAGCTGATCGATCAGGGCAAGCACGCCGAGATCGCCGACGTGCTCGACGCGCTGTTCAAGGCCACCAACATCCCGTCGACCTTCGAAGTGAAGGCCGTGCACAAGGGCCTGAAGAAGGGCGAAGAAGCCGGCACGCACGTGCTCGAGTCCGCACTGGCCTTCATCGCCAAGCCCGACCAGGGCAAGTTCGCGGCGCTGTTCGAAGCCATCGCGCAGCTGCCGTCAGACGGCGGCAAGGTGCTGACGTGGCCCAACATCACGCTGCTGCCGTTCCTGGCCGACCCGAAGAAGTTCATGGCGCTCAAGCCCACGAACACGGAACTGATGGCCGCGCGCATGAACTTCGACCTGCGCTACACCGCCACGCCCAACTGGCCGACCTTCGACGCCATGCAGCGCATGAGCCAGTTCCTGCTGCAGCGGCTGCAGACGATTGGCGCCAAGGACATGTTCGACGTCCAGGCGTTCATGTGGGTTACTCGCGATCTGACCTAAAACGTTAAGTGCTGGGGTGCTCGAGTGCTACGGTGCTCGAGTGCTCCAAGTGCCTCGGTGCTCCTATAATGGCGCCGGAGGCTTCATGACCACTATCGGTCGCCGTCAGTTTCTCGCCGGTGCCGGGGCCATTGCCGCGGCGCTTCCTTCCACCACATTCGCAAACGGCGTTGGCGGCGGCAGCACTAAAGTGCTGCCCTCCTGGCACGGTGTCCAGGTAAAGCCCACGGGGATATTTCCTGCCTCCGTTCGCGCGGATTTTCCGGCGGTGGCGCGGGAGACGTATCTCAATTCCGCAGCCATACATCCCGTGGGAACGTTTGCCGCCGATGCGGTGAAGTCGCTCGTCGACTATCGCCTGTACGGACCCGGCGAGGGGCGCAGCGACTTCGGCGCGGCGAAGCAGGACGAGCTGAAGAAGAAGTTCGGCGTGCTCATCAACGCGTCGGCGTCAGAGATCGCCTACACGGCCAACACCACCGACGGCGAGAACATCGTCTTTATGGGATTGTTTGCAGGCGCGTCTAAAGACGCGCCTCTACGAGCCGGAAATATTGTGATCGATGAGTTGCACTTCACCTCGTCGCTCTACATGTACAAGGAGCTCGAAAAGAAAGGCGTCGAGCTGCGCATCGTCAAGCACAAGAACTGGACCATCGATCCGGAAGACATGGCGAAGGCCATCGACAAGAACACGCGGCTGGTGTCGATGGCCCTGGTGTCGAACGTCAACGGGTTCATGCACGATGCGAAGGCCGTCAGCGCGATTGCGCACGCGCGCGGCGCGCTGGTGTTTGCCGACATCATCCAGGCGGTGGGCGCGGTGCCGCTCGACGTGAAGGCGCTCGGCATCGACTTCGCCAGCGCCGGCACCTACAAGTGGCTGATGGGCGAACGCGGCCTCGGCTTCCTCTACGTCCGCGAGGACCTACAGGGGACGGTCCTGCCGACCACGAGGTATGGGCACCAGCAGGTGTCGAACTTCAACCGCGCGCAGTTGTCGTGGGAGCCGCGGCCCGGCGCGGCGCGCTACGAAACCGGCGGCATCCCCGTGATGCTGGCCGCCATGGTCAACGCCGGCATCGACTACGTGAACAAACTCGGCCTCCCGAACATTCGCGCCCACGCGAAACAGTTGACGGATCGGCTGCAGAAAGAGCTGCCGCCGCTCGGCTACAAGGCACTGACGCCAATGGAGACCGAGACGCCGACGGTGGCCTTTGAACTGAAGGATGCCGCGGCGGCGACCAAGCTGCTGCAGGCCGGCCACCTCGTCGGCACGGTGATCGCCAACGAGAATCGCCTGCGCCTGGCGGTGTCGGTGTTCAACACGCACGAAGACATCGATCGCGCGGTGGCGGTGCTCGGTGGGATGCGCCCCGGGGTCTGACCCCGAGTGGGGGTCGTCCAGGGGTCTGACCCCATCGCAGGGTGGCGAGCCCAGACGCCGCGAGCGCCATCGTTGGGAGTGCTTGTGGCGGTTCCATAATGGTTCCATAATGGATCCATGCCTGCCACCGTCACGCTATCGGTCAAGAATGTGCCCACGGCGGTCGCCAAGCGCCTGAAAGAGCGGGCCGCGCGCAATAACCGATCGCTGCAGGGCGAACTGCAGTCGATTCTGGAGCAGGCCGCGCACGTCACCACGCTGGGCGACTTGGCGGCGCTCGCGAAGCGGCTGGGCCTCAAGGGCGAGGCTGGCGAGTCGGCCCGGATGATTCGAGAGGACCGCGATGACCCTCGTCGTTGACGCCTCTGCGGTGGCCGCCGTTCTCTTCCATGAACCGGACGGCGCAACGATTGACGCCCACACCGAAGGCGAGACGCTGATCGCCCCCCACCTGATCGACTACGAACTGGCCAATATCTGCTGGAAACGCATCCGTAGGGATCCCAGCAAGGGGCCGGCCCTGCTGACCATGCTCGCCGGCCTCCAATCAGTGGGAATCAAGCGGGTCGAAGTGCCGGCTACCGAGGTCGCCGCGCTGGCTGTTCAAACCGGTCTCACGGCCTATGACGCCAGCTACCTCTGGTTAGCAATGTCACAGGATCTCGAACTAGTCACGCTGGACGGCCAACTGGCTCGCGTGAACCAGGCGTTACGCGAGCGGTTCGTCTGACACCGACGCAAGCGACGGCCGCGACGGCGACCAGCTTCATTTCGCGGGCCGACGGGTGATGACGACAATCTCGCTGCCGCCGAGGGCCGTCTTGCCAACGGTCAAGTCGATGGCCTGGTAGCCGGCTTCGGCAATCTCCTGCAACTCCTTCTCCAACGTCGACGTCTTCGACGTGGCGATCAGCTTGTACTCCCAGCGCTTCGTGTTGGGATCACCTGAGGCCTTCTGGACGATCGCGACGGTTTCCTTGCCGCCGAACAGGCTTTCGAACACGGTCTGGCCGACGGCGTGAAACCCGGCATCGCCAGCCTCCTGCAGTTCCTTCTGCAGCGTCGAGGTCTTGCTGGTCGCCAGCAACCGGTAGCTGTAGGTGTTCTTGTCGCCGGACGCTTTCTCGACCAGCACCACGACTTCCTTGCCCCCCACGGCGGTTTCGCCGCCCATGACCGCGACAAAGCGATAGCCAGCCTCACCGGCCTCCTGCATCTCTTTCTGCATCGTCGATGTCTTGCTGGTGGCGAGAATTTTGTAAGTGTTCGACTGCGCGAGTGCGGGGGCGGCGGCGAACAAGCTGAAGGCAACAAGCGCGAGAGTGATTCTTTTCACTGGATGACCTCAGGAGTAAGACTACTACGGGGTCAGACCCCGCGGGTCCACTGGGTGTTCAACACTCGCAGCAAACCGACGCCGCTCGCCAGCCACACCACTCCCCACACCGTCGCCTGCATCGTCAATCCATAGAGCACGCTGCCGGCGCCGAACAGCGTCGCGTAGACGAAGGCGCAGCCGAGGATCCAACCGAGGAGCTGCTGCGGCAGGCTATCGGGCGATGGGCCGACGCCGGCCTTGCGCGAGATGTCGGTCCAGCCAGGACCGGCGGGCCGGACAAGCTTGTAGAAGGCCACGAGCGTCGCGTCGCTCTCGGGCTTGGTCAGCAGCGTCGCACTCACCCACGCCAACGTAGTCACGCCAACGGTGACGAGCAACACGATGTTGGCGCTGACGCCGTAGCCCACCTTGCCCGCGACAAAGAATCCGACGGCAACGAAGAACGACACGCCCATCGCAGCGATCTCACTCCACGCATTGATGCGCCACCAGTACCAGCGCAGCAGATACAGCAGTCCCGAACCAGCACCGATCGAGAGCAATAGCTCGAAGCTCGACCGCGCGGATTCGAGCAGGAAGGTCATGCCAGCGGCCAGCAGCATCAGCAGCGCCGTGACGAGCCGTCCCATCCACACGTAGTGAGTTTCGGTCGCATCGGCGCGGACAAAGCGGCGATAGAGATCGTGCACCAGGTACGACGTGCCCCAGTTGAGGTGTGTCGAGATGGTCGAGACGTAGGCCGCCAGCAGGCCCGCGACCATCAAGCCCAGAAAGCCCGCCGGCAAGAACGTGAGCATGGCCGGGTAGGCCATGTCGTGGCCGATCATGCTGGGCTCGAGGTACGGAAACGCCTTGGCGATGTCGGAGAGCTGCGGGAACACCAGCATCGATGACAGCGCGACGATGATCCACGGCCAGGGTCGCAGGGCGTAGTGAGCCACATTGAAGAAGAGCGTGCCGCCCAGGGCATCGCGCTCGCTCTTGGAGGCAAGAATGCGCTGCGCGATGTAGCTGCCGCCGCCCGGCTCAGAGCCGGGATACCACACCGACCACCACGAGATGGTCAGCGGCAGGATCAGGACGGATAGCGTCAGCGTCCAGTCGCTGAAGTCGGGCAACAGCTGCAGCGTCGAGGGTGGGATCTTCGCAAACAGACCCGTCAATCCACCCACCTGTGGCTGCTGCACGGCGAAGTAGGCCGCGGACACCGAGGCCACCATCGCAATCACGAACTGGAACACGTCGGTGATGAGCACGCCCCACAGGCCGGCAATGGACGCGAACGATACATTGATGACCGCGCAGACCGCCAGCGTTTGCCACATTGGCCAGCCCAGCAGCACGTTGGCGATCTTCGCCGCCGCCAGGTTCACGGTGGCCATGATCACGATGTTGAAGAACAGACCCAGGTAGATGGCGCGGAAGCCGCGCACCATGGCGGCGGGCTTACCCGCGTAACGGATCTCGTAGAACTCGAGATCGGTCAGCACGCCCGAGCGGCGCCACATGCGCGCGTAGAAGAACACCGTGCTCATGCCGGTGAGCAGGAACGCCCACCACACCCAGTTGTTGGCCACGCCGTGCTCGCGCACCAGGTTGGTGACCAGGTTCGGGGTGTCGGTGCTGAAGGTGGTGGCCACCATCGAACCGCCGATCAGCCACCACGGCGCCGCGCGGCCCGAGGTGAAGAACTCAGTGGTGCTGGAGCCTGCACGCCGCATCAGGTAGATGGCAGGCGCGAAGGACAGCGCGATTGAGACGAGAACGATGACCCAGTCGAGGGTCGTCAATTGCATGCGGAAATACTACTCGGTGCCAAGGGTGCCAGGGTGCGGAGTAGAATCCTCATGCGGATGTTGCTCGCTCCCCATTCCAAGCTTGGTCCCTACGAGATCATCGCAGATTCTCGACTTACGCAAACCGTAAGCGTTTGTGAAAAGTGAAGCAGGTTGACTTACTGACTTACGCTACGGCAGCGCAAACGCGACGATGGTGCTGCCTGACGGCGCGCCGTTCTTGCCGCCGCCGCACGCAATGACGAGATACTGCTTGCCGTTGAGCATGTAGGTGGACGGCGTCGCGTTGCCGGCAAACGGCAGCACGGTCTCCCACACCAGCGCTCCGGTCAACTTATCGAACGCGCGCAGCTTCTTGTCGAAGTTGGTGGCAGCAATGAACAGCAACCCGCCGGCGGTGACGACGGGCCCGCCGTAGTTGTCGCTGCCGGTGTCTTTCATGCCCTTGGCCACAAGCTCGGGATACTCGCCGAGCGGCTTCTGCCACTTCATGGTGCCGGCATTGAGATCAAGGGCGCTCAACGTACCCCACGGTGGCGTGATTGGCGGGTAGCCATCGGGATCGCGCCACAGCACTTCCCCGTCGTTGCGGTACTTCAGGCGATTGGGATCGGCGGCAATGGCCGCATCGTTGGCCTGGTCTTTTCCGGTGACGAGAAATTCGACGACGTCGCCGATGTTCTTGGCGCCCATGTCGGGAAAGCCGGGCATGCGGCCGGTGCCGGTGCGGATGATGCCGGCGATGTCGTCGCGCGACAGCCGCTTCCCCACGTCCACGAGCGATGGCGCCTGCGGTCCGCCGGTTCGATCGGAACGGTGGCACGACGCGCACTTGCTGCCATAGAGCGCGGTGTCGGTGTTGGGGATCAGCCGCATGATCCACGGCATCTCGTTGGCGTTGACGTAGAGCAGCCCGGTATCGGGATCGAACGCACCGCCGCCCCACTCGGCGCCACCGTCGACACCAGGGAAGACGATCAAGCCGTTGGTGGGAGGCGTGAACAGCGGACCGCTGGTTAGTTCGCGGAATTGCTTCAGCACCGCGGCATGCGCCTCGGGCGTGCGCGTGGTGACCATCGCCTCGGTCATCTGCTGCCGGGTGTACGGCGGTGGCTGCAGCGGATGCCGCTGGCGCGCAGCGGCTTGCTCGCCGTCGATGGTGGATTCCGGCGCGCGCCGCTCTTCCACCGGGAACAACGGCACGCCGGTCTTGCGGTCGAGCACGAACACGTAGCCGTGCTTGGTGAGCTGCGCGACCGCCTGCACCGGCTTGCCGTTGCGCATCACCGTCACCAGGTTTGGCGCGGTCGGCATGTCCCAGTCCCACAGGTCGTGCTTGATCACCTGGTAGTGCCACACGCGCTTGCCGGTGCGCGCGTCGAGCGCGAGCACCGAATCGGCGAACAGGTTGTCGCCGTGGCGATTGACGCCGTACCAGTCGAACGAGGCCGAGCCAGTGGCCGCGAACACCATGGCGTTGCCCTGGTCCACAGTGACGCCGGCCCACGCGTTGGCGCCGCCAGACAGCGTCGGGCCCTTGGGCCACGTGTCCGATCCGAACTCACCCGCCTGCGGGATGGTGTGGAAGATCCATCGCAGCTTGCCGGTGCGCACGTCGAACGCGCGAATGTGCCCTGGCGTACCGGGCAGCGTCTCGGGCACGCTGCTGCCAAAGATAATCAGGTCCCCGAAAATTGAGCCCGGTGTGCTGGCGCTCACCGAGGCGCGCTCCACCGGCAGCCCGAGTCCCTCGCGCAGATCGATGCGGCCGTCGGTACCGAACGTCGGGATCGGCTTGCCGGTCGCGCGGTCGAGCGCGTAAAGGAAGTTGCGATACGTCGCGAACACGCGATCCTGGTGAACGGTGACGCCGCGGTGACGGAACCGCGCGCGCGGCGCCCCGGCCGGAGCCAGGTTAAAGGTCCAGCGTTCCTGCCCGGTAGCGGCATCCACGGCCGCCACTTTCATGCTGGGCGTCGTGACGTAGAGGGTGCCATCCACGACAACGGGATGGCTCTGCATCTCGGAGGTGGGGAACGCGTCCTTCGAGTCGTAGGTCCACGCCACTTTCAACTGCGTCACGTTGCTCTTGTTGATCTGCGAGAGTGGCGAGTAGCGAATGTTGTCCACTCCGCCGTGCATGGGCCACCCCCGGTCTGGACCCTGTGCGACGGCTAACGAAGTACTGATGATCAACACAAGCAGCGGCATGC
>CAMBHC010000090.1 GCA_945866285.1 Candidatus Sulfopaludibacter sp. SbA3
GGTGAGCGGCCGCGTCTCGGTCAACGCCAGCGCCCGCTTGGTCGGCGATCGCCACGACAACAGCTTCCTCTCGCTTCGCACGGTGCCGAATGCCGCCCGGCCCACCCCGATCACCACCGACATCACGGTGAACCCGGGCTACACCGTGATGAGCCTCGGCGTTGACGTGCGCGCGCACGCCTTGGTCACGCTGTATCTGCGCGGCGAGAACGTCGCGGACGAGTCGTATGAGAGCGTGCTCGGCTACCCCGCGATGCCGCGGTCGGTTGTGGCCGGCGTGCGCTTCCACTTCGGCGGGCGTCCGTAACCGTGGCGACCAACCCCACCGTGGCGACAAACCCGTAGCTTTGTCGAGACCGCCATGAGACGACTACTCTTTCAGGTCCACCTCTGGCTCGGCGTCCTGGTCGGGCTGTACGTGGTGGTGGTGTGCTTGAGCGGTGCGGCGTTGGTGTTTCGCATCGACCTGCAGCGAGCGCTCGATCCGCACCTGTTCACGCCCGGTGCGGCCGGGCCGCTGGCCGATCCGGTGGCGGTGATGGAGAGTGTCAGCCGCGCGTATCCGCAACACGGATTGTCCGGTGTGGAGGCGCCGACCACGCGGCGGCCGGTCTACCTCGCCTATGTCACGAAGGGCGTCGAGTTCCGCACCGTGCTGATCGATCCGGTCAGCGCGGTGGTGCTCGGCGACCTGCCGGAACGCGCCGTGGTGCGCGCGCTGCAGGACCTGCACTACAACCTGCTTGGCGGCCGCACGGGGCGAACCATCAACGGCGTCGGCGCACTCGCCATCCTGGTCCTGTGCGCGACTGGACTGGTGGTCTGGTGGCCGGGCCGCCGCGGCTGGCGTCGCGCGCTGGTCGCAGACTTCAGCCGTGGCCGCTTGGCCTGGCAGCTGCACCGCGCCGTCGGCATCTGGAGCGTGGCCGTCATCGCGCTGGCGGCCATCACTGGACTAGCCTTCATCTTCCCGCCGGCGTTTCGCGCCCTCGTCCATCGCGCCTCGGCGGTGACCGTGACGCGGCCGCCGCAGTCGGCCGTGCCGGCCGACAGCCCGCTCCGGCCATCGTGGCCAACAATGATCGAACGGGCCCGCCAGTACGTGCCGCGTCAGCCCGTCGCCCGCGTCGTCTTGCCATTCGGTGAGCGCGGTGCCTTCCTCGTCCAGTTTGCCGATCGCAGCCCAACGCCGGCCGGCTCCGAGCTGAGGTCGATCTATCTCGATCAGTACAGTGGCGATCAACTGGCCGCCACCGCGGCTTCCCGAACCTGGGGCGACGCGGTGATGGCGGCGATGACGCCCTTGCATGTGGGTGGCCTCGGCGGGTGGGCCGGCCGGTGGGCCTGGTTCCTGTTCGGCCTGGCGCCGGCGCTGTTGTTCATCACGGGGGCGATCGCGTGGTGGCAACGCGTGGTGCGCCCGCGCCGGTCCTGACAGGTCTGCGTCGGTTGTTTCCGTAATCGTTGTAATCTGCGGCTGTCTTTCCGTGGACAAGCATCAAGGAGCCAGCATGAGCACAAAAACATCCTCGTCTCGGAGAGCGTTTCTGGCCGCCACGGTGGCATCGGCGGCCCACGTCTGGGTTCCGCGGCCCGTGAAGGGTTACACCGCCGAGGAACTGCTGGCGCCGGTCACGCCCATGGCCACCGGCATCTCCAAGTGGGACCTCGACACGCCGGCGCTCTGTGTTGATCTCGACAAGCTCGAGCAGAACATCGCCAGGATGCAGCGGTCGCTCGCGGCCAACAAGCTGGCGAGCCGCCCGCACGCCAAGACCCACAAGTGCGCGGCGATTGCGAAGCTGCAAATGGCGGCCGGCGCCATCGGTATCTGCGCGGCGAAGCTCAGTGAGGCCGAAGCCCTGGCCGCGCAGGGGCTCGATCGCATCTGCATGACTACCAGCAACTTGCCGGTGGGCAAGATTCGCCGCGCCATGCAACTCCGAAAGCGGACGCCGCAGTTCATCCAGGCCGTGGACTACGAGCCGAACGCCCACGACTTGAACGCCGCCGCAAAAGAGGCCGGCATCGTGGCCGACGTCGTTATCGACGTGGCGGTCGGTACGCGCAGTGGCATTCCTGCCGGTGACGATGCGCTGTCGCTGGCGAAGCTGGTGGACAAGCTGCCCAACCTGAAGCTGCGCGGCCTGCTCTCGTATGACGGCGGCGCGCAGCACATCACCGGCTTCGCGGCGCGCAAGGAAAGCGCGCTGAAGAACATCGCAGGGAACGCGCGCACGTATGAGGCCATGAAGCGTGCCGGCCTCAGCACCGAGATCTTCAGCGGCGGCGGCACCGGCACCTACAACATCCAGCACCTGGTGCCGGGCTTCACCGATGTGCAGGTCGGCAGCTACCTGTTCATGGACATGCAGTACCTGGCGATTGGCGGCGAAGACGGAAACCCGGTGTATTCCGACTTCGCGTCGTCACTGACCGTGGTGGCGACGATCGTCAACAACCGGTTCCCCGGCCGGCTGACCACCGATGCCGGCGCCAAGGCGTTCACGCTGAACGTGCCTCGGCCCGGTGTGATCGGCGAGCCGGGCATGGACTACAACCCGGGCTCAGACGAGTTCGGCACGATCACCTTCACAGAGGCGAGCAAGGCCTACAAGATGGGCGATCGGCTCGAGATGATCGTGCCGCACTGCGACCCGGTGGTGAACGAGTACGACTACCTCTACGGCATCCGGAAAGACCGCGTCGAAGTGGTCTGGCCGATCACCGCTCGCGGTCACTCTCAGTAACGCTCTTCGTCTGACTGCGGCAGCAGGGGCCACAGCCGTGATGGCGTGCCGTTCACGGTGGTGCCGCCCTGCGCAAACATCGGCGTCATCGGCGCGAAGCCGGCAGGAAAGCTGAGGGTCGGCTCCGACACCTTGTGCAAGGCGGCGAGGTGCGCGTCGGTGAGCACGATGTCCATCGCGGCCAGGTTCTGATCGAGTTGATCCAGTCGGCGGGCGCCGATAATGGTCGAGGCGACGCTGGGCCGCGACTGCACCCAGGCCAGCGCCACCGCCGCGGCATTGGTGTTCAACTCCCCGGCAATGCGCATCAGCTCGTCGATGATCGTATAAGTGCGCTCGGTCAGGAAGTTGGTGACGCGTTCACCCCGGTCGGCCTTCAATTGTCCCTGGTTCTGGCGCGTGTACTTGCCCGACAGCACGCCGCCGCGCAGCGGTGACCATGGCGTCACGCCCAGGCCCATTTCGAGCGCCATCGGCGTGAGGTCGCCCTCGACCGTGCGTTCGAGCAACGAATACTCGATCTGCAAGGCGATGATTGGCGCCCAGCCGCGGAAGTGGGCCTGCGTCTGCGCCTGGGCCACTTTCCACGCCGGCGTGTCGGAGATGCCGATGTAGCGAATCTTGCCGGCCCGCACCAGGTCGTCGAGCGCGCGCATGGTCTCCTCGATCGGCGTGAACTGATCCCAGAAGTGCATCCAGTAGAGATCGATGTAGTCGGTGCGCAGCCGTCGCAGCGATTGCTCACAGGCGGCGACAATCGACTTGCGGCCGGCGCCGCCGCCATTCGGGTCACCCTTGTAGAGGTTGGTGAGAAATTTAGTCGCGATCACCGCCCGGTCGCGGCGGCCTGGCGACTTGGCGAAGAAGTCGCCGATGATCACCTCGGAGTGTCCCTTGGTATAGCCGTTGGCGGTGTCGATGAAGTTGCCGCCGCGTTCCAGGAAGCGCTCGAGGATGGCTTCCGACTCTGCGACCGTGGAGCCCCATCCCCATTCTTCGCCAAAGGTCATGGTCCCGAGGCAGAGCGGGCTGACCCGCAGGCCCGAGTGGCCGAGCGTGATGTAGTGGTTGAGCGGCATGGTGTCTCGATTCTATGGGGAGTGAAGCAGCGCCGCTTCGGCCATGGTGCAGAGCGTGGCCGGCGCCGGAGCGTGTAATTGTAACGCGTGCCCGGTGAGCGGATGCGCGAACGTCAACCGCTCCGCGTGCAAGAAGTAGCCGCCATCGCCTGGCAGTCCCGGGTGATCCTTAATCACGCCACCCTGGTCATAGACCGAATCGCCCACCATCGGATGCCCGGCGTATGCCAAATGAATCCGAATCTGGTGCGGCCGTCCCGAGGCGATGTCGACGCTGAACAGGGTGTGTAGCTCGCGTCGTTCCAGCACCGTGGCCACGCTGCGCGACGGCTTGCCGGCGGCCGAGGCGGCGTGGACGCTGCCAAGCTGCGGGTGTGGCACCGGGCCAATCGCCGCGTCAATCTCGATGCGGTCGAGCGGCGACACACCGCCGGCCAGTGCGCGATAGGTCTTCTTCACCTCGTGATCGCGCCACGCCTTTGACAGCACCGCTGCGGCCGCGCGGGTCCGCGCAAACAGCACCAGGCCCGACGTGCATCGGCCCAGGCGATGCAATGGGCTGGCTGCTGGAAACTGCTGCCGGACCAGGTGCATCAGCGTGTGTTCAAGAAATCCACCAGCGGGCATCGTCTGCAGGCCGCTGGGCTTGTCGACGGCGACGATGCTGTCGTCCTCGTGCACGATGGCAAATTGCGTGGGAACGGCTGGTTCGTCCCATGGCGGACGATGCCAGACGATGATTTGTCCGAGTTGCAGCAGCGTGGCCGGGTCGGCCCGCGTACCGTCAATGGCGATCTCGTCGCGCGCGAAGCGGTCAGCCCACTCGGCGGTGGTCGAATGCGAACGGGTCGTGGCCAGGTAATCGAGAGCCGTCAGGCCCGTGCCGTGGGGCCCAACCTGCTCTCGATACGACCAACCTCGGTTGAGCGGCATTCAGAATGTGGTGTCCGGCTTTAGCCGGATTGTCACTTTGCTCTCGCCAGTTCCACCACCAGGTCAGAAGTGAACCGTGTGAAGCGGAACAGCTCTGACTCGAGAATGCGTTCCTGGTCGCTGTGCGCGCCGAAGCCTTTCGGGCCGTCCTCGGTGTCGATCGCGGGACCAATGCCGTAGCACTGCGGTCCCTTCGCGCGGATGTTCGACATGTCGGTCGCGCCGGTGCCCATCGTCGGCAGCGCCACCGTGTCGTAGTGCTTCTTCAACTGCGCCTCGAGCGTCGTGAAGGCTTCCGTGTCGAGACGCGATCCGCCCGCGGGCCGATAGCGATCGCGGAACCAACGCACTTCCCCAGAGGGATCGCCGATCACCTTGCGGACCTCGTCCAGGAACGTCTCCTGGTTCTCGTCCGGATGCAGCCGCACGTCGAACGTCGCCTTCACTTCCGACGGGATCACGTTGTAGCGGAAGCCGGCATCGACGATGGTCGGGACGAGGGAGGTGTGGAGCATGGACCAGTGCCCCGGCTGGTTCTCGAGCAGCCATTCAGCGGCCGGCTTGTTGATCTTGGGGTCCGGGCTCAGCACGTCGCGATACACCTTGGCGACCTCGGGTGTCACCAGCGTCTGCATCTTGCGGAAGTACGCGCCGGTGGTTTCGTTGATGCGCAGGGGTGGCACCCAGTTGGCGATCTTGCCGACGGCCGCCGACAGGTGCGTGACGGCGTTGTTCTTCGACGGCACCGAGCCATGGCCGGCGGGCCCGCGCGCGATGATCTCAATCGGCCGCGGTTCCTTCTCGGTGGTGCCGACGTTGGCCTGTCGCACCGTGCCGCCCTCGCGGACCACGCCGCCGCCTTCGGCGAAGCAGAACTCGGCGTTGATCGCGTCGAAGTGATTGTCGGCCATGAACTGCGCGCCGACGTCGGGCGCGCCTTCCTCGCCGGATTCGGCCAGCAGAATCACGTCGCGGTCGAGCGGCGTGCCCTCGCGCTTGAGGCGCAGGATCAGCATCAGCGCAGCGGTGAGGTTGTCCTTGTCGTCCACCGCGCCGCGGCCGTAAACGTAGCCGCCGTCACGCACGGCGCCAAACGGCGGGAAGGTCCACTTCTTGGCATCGACGGTGACCACGTCGGTGTGACCCATGATCAGGATCGGCTTCTTCTTGCCGTTGCCCTTGATGCGCGCCACCAGATTCGGACGCTGCGGGTCCTTGGCGAAGACCTGGTAGGCGATGCCTTCCTTGTCGAGCACCTGCTTCAAGTATTCGACGGCGCGAATCTCGTTACCGGGAGGGCTCTGGGTGTCGGTCTTGAGCAAGGCCTGGAAATGCTGCAACGTTTCAGCGTCGAGCGCCGCCAGGTTGGCCGGCGTTTGCGCCTGAACGTGCGAAACCAGCAGCAAGAGGGTGATGGCAACGAGAACGCGCTTCGTCATGCCACGCAGAATATCACTCGGGACACGGTCGCGGCTGCGGGCCCCGCTACTGCTCATCGAGCAGCGCTTCGGCGGCATCCTGGCCGCTCTCGTAAGCGCCGGTCACGGTCGAGGGTGAATCGATCGACGTGGCTTCACCAGCGAAGAACAGGCGACCCGACACCGACGCGCCCAGGTCCCGTCGCGAGGTGGGCGTGGCACCCACCTGATAGAACGAGTACGACCCAAGCGCATACGGATCGGTCTTCCACCTGGTGAGCTGGTAACCCGTGGGCTGTGGAATGCCCACGCCATAGATTCTTCGCAGAGTGTCCATCGCGCCGGCGACGATCTGCTCGTCGGTCCACGCTTCGATCTGCTCACCGAAGCGGCCCGCGTTGAACGAGAGTAGCACCGGCCGGCCGAGGTAGCGCTCGAAGCCGCCAATCCACTCGGAGAACTGGCCGCGTTCACTGGAGACGTACTCGAGCCAGTCGTACTGCCGGGGCCAAAACGTGCTGGGGAAACGCAGATACAACTTGTTGAGCGTGCCGCTACCGAGTGCCTCAATGGCCCGGCGCTTGGCGCCCGCCAGCGGCGGATCAAACGCGACGGCACCGCTCTGCAACACGCCGAGCGGGAGCGTGATCACGGCGCGGTCGGCCGAAAAGCGTCCCCGGGTGGTGGTCACCGTGACGCCGCTCGAGTCATGGGCCACAGCGGTGACGATGTGGCTGGTCCGTACATCCAATCCGCCGGCCAGGTAGTTGGAGAGTGCGTCGTATCCATCAGGAAACAGCACATCGTCTCCGTCGTAGTCGTCCTCGGCGTCGAAGTGACGTGCCGACAGGTCGGCGATGTCGCTGCCGTACTCGTGCTCGAGGGTGCTGTTGAGAAAGTGATCGAGCGCGTCACGCTGTGGCTCGCTCATGCCGGCTAAGTTCAGGCCGCGTTGGACGGCCTGTTCAACCGACATGTCGGCGGGTTGCTGGCGCGCGCTGCGAACGGCGCTCGCGACGGTGGTCTCAAAGGCGTCGATGTAGTCCTGGCGGGCGCGGCTGGCTTGACGGCCGTCGGTGTCGTAGGTGATCGCGTTGTCGTAGGTCGTGACGATCGTTCGGGCGCGGACCCGGCTGGCCAGCGCGGTCAGGGGGTTGCCGCGCGTGCCGTGGATCCACGACGCGCCCATGTCGAGCGGGGCGTCGGCCCACGCGCGGCTGGTCCACACCCGTCCGCCAATCCGCTCCCGTGCCTCGAGCACCAGCACGTTCTGGCCGGCGTCTACCAGGGTTCGCGCGGCCGCCAAACCGGCAAAGCCTGCACCAATGACGATGACTGACTCACGCCGGGTCGCGCTGGTCCGGGCCGTCGCCGGACCGACGAGCGTGGCGGCGGGCAGCGCCGCCAACAAGTGAAGAAGGTCGCGTCGTCTCATGCCAACAATGAGAATAACGCACTCGCGAGACGAGGCCAGGCCTTGTCGTTTGGCGCTACCATATCGCCATGACCGTGATGCGAATGCTGAAGACTAGGGCAACAGTGTTGAGCTTGTTAGTGTTGTTCGCCGGTACCGTGTCCGCGCAGGGGCCATCCCGTGACCTCACGAAGCTGCTCGAATCGCAGCTGGCGGACTTTCCGGCACGGACCGGCCTGTACGTCAAACACCTGGGCACCGGCGAGGAAGCCTCGGTGCGCGGCGACGAGTCGTTCAGCAGCGCCAGCGTCATCAAGCTTGCGATTATGATTCGCGCGTTCCAGATGGTTGACGCGAAGACGCTCGACCTGAACGCGCGCGTCACGATCGGCCGCGCCGACCTGCGCGACGGCAGCGGCGTGTTGCAATATCACGACCTCGGCCTGACGCCGACCTACCGCGACCTGATCACCGAGATGGTGATTACCAGCGACAACACGGCCACCGACCTGATGGTGCGCAAGATTGGCGGTGTCGCGGCGTTGAACAAATGGCTCATCGCCTCGGGTTTCACGCATACGCAGATGATTGGCCGCGGCCACGAGTACCGCCAGAAGCTGCTGACGCTCGTCAGTCCCGAGTTCGCGAAGCTGACGCCAGAAGAGACCACGGGGCTGCAGTACGCCTCGCAGGACAGCGCACTGTTCTCGCTCTACGCCGACCTCTTTACGGGCCCGCGGGCGAAGTGGGTCGACATGGTCCGCGACCCCGCCAATCGTCGCAAGCTGGCCGAGGCTCGCAACCGCTTGACGGTGCAAGACCGCGCGTATTGGCTGGGCGACATGACCCCTCATGAAACCGGCCGGCTGCTCGAGGCCGTCGAGCGGGGCACACTGACCTCGAAGGCGAGTGCGGCCGAGATGAAGACGATCCTGGGCCGCCAGCAGGCCGGCAGCCGCCGCATTCCACACTTTCTCGACGTGCCCGTGGCGCACAAGACCGGCGACAGCGGCGTGATCGCCAACGACGTCGCCCTTGTGTCGGCGCGCTCCGGTACGGTGATCATCTCGTTTTTCGTCAACGGCGTGACGGGGTCGTACGGCGAGGC
>CAMBHC010000091.1 GCA_945866285.1 Candidatus Sulfopaludibacter sp. SbA3
AGCCATGCCGGCGAAGCGCTTGACGCTGCCGGGTTTGCCTTTCTTGAACTCGAATCGGGGTTGGTTGGCACGGTCGAAGAAGACCAGCGCCAGGATCGGCATGTTGATGGTCCGCATGATCGGCCCGATGTTGTAGCGGGCGCTCTCCATCTGGATCGCTTCGGCTTGCTTGGCGGCGTCAGTCGACGCGCCGACAAACAGCTTGTACAAGCGCTCGTCACGATCGCGAATGGGCTTGCGGTCCACCTCGAAGACGTCGCGAAACTGCAGCCACGAACCTTCGTTGGCGCCCTTGACCAGCAGGAGGTCGGAGCGGAGCTGCCGGTATTGCCGGGTCTGCGGGTTGCCACGACGCTGCGTGACCATGACCTGCTGCCGGTAGACCTCCTCGGCGACAATGCCGGCCAGGCGGTTCTGGTAAGCGGTGACGTAGGCCGCCGCCTTGACGAGCACCGCATCCAGCGTCGGTTCGGCGTCCTGGGCCGAGAGTGTCAGCACGGCCATCGCCGCCAAGACGCCGACCCAGGCCCGCTGCATCCCGGGAAGTCTATAATCGAATCAGCCATGGAGAAAATTCAGGTCACCGCCAGGTTCCATGCGGGGCATCGTCAGCTGGGGTATCCCGGCAAGTGCAAGTTCGTCCACGGCCACACCTGGCACGGCAAGGTCGTGATCGCGGCGGAGGAGTTGCCCCGCAACGATCTCGACATGTCGATCGACTTCGGCGACATCAAGAACGTGATGCGCTTCCTGGATCACAAGATGCTCATCACCGGCCAGGACACGACATTCCTTGATGCCGGATTGTTCGAGCCGGAGGGTGTCGTAGTGTTGAAGGGGAAGGGACCGAGCGTCGAGAACGTCGCCCACTACGTGTTTGATGGCGTGGTCGCGTTGATCCAGCAGCAGTACCCCGGCAGGGGCATCCGTTACATCATTGAAGTGACCATTCAGGAAACTGAGAACAACACCTTCATCGTTGACAAGGCGGTCACGGTCTAACGCGCCTCACCTATCTCACGCCTCCGCCCAAGTGATGAGCGGTTGCGCTGAGCTGATTGGAACACCGCGCTCGGCATGTATGTGATGCTGCTTAACCGCGCCAACAGCCCGACCTGGGTGCAGGAAGGGATCTACGTCTCCTACAGCACCACGCTGGAGAATCCGCGGGCCTGGAGTCCTCCCGCCAAGTTGCTGCACGGCGGCGGGTGGTATCCGCAAGTGGTCGGTCTCGAGCCCGATGGCACCGACAAGCGCGCCGGCGCCCTGGCCCGCTTCTTCATGTCCGGCCGGTCGGAGTACTTGATTCGCTTCTCGCGGGAATAGCGCGCCGCGCTCTCGCGCGCTTCGCGGCGAACGGCACCCACCACATCCGCATTCCGCTCAGCCACAGCAACAGCACGACAACGCCGGCGGGCAGGAACAGGCCCAGCTTGGTCCAGTCGCCGGCGAAGTACGAGCCGTCGTGGATGGATTCGATCAGGTCGGACCGTCGATACGCGGTCTGCAGGACGGCGCCGGTGCCGAGGTCGACCTGGACCTCGTAGCCGTTCATCAGCCACACCTTGGCCATGCCGCGGCCGATGCGCACGTCGAGCCGGTTCACGTCCGCCCACGATTGCACGTTCATCCCGGGCACGGTCTTGACCGAGGCGAGAACGCCTTCGAGATCGAGGACCGGCGTCGTACCGGTCCCGCGAACTTCCGCGGGTTGAACCCACGTCCACTGCTTCTTGGCCTGTAGCAGCAGTCCGCTGCCGATCATGACGATCAGCGGCAGCGCGGCGGCAAAGCCGATCCAGTAGTGGATCTTCCGGTTCAGGACGTTAAACGACACGGTCCTAGAACTTTACCGCGACAATGACCGACGCGGAGCGGCCCGCTGCAAACACCGTGCGGACGTCCTGGCTGGCGTAGTACGCCTGATCCAGCAGGTTGCGCGCCTGGACGCGCAGTTCGATCGGCCGGGTCAGGCGGACGCCCGCGGCCATGTCGAGCAGCGTGTAACCGGGTACCGCTCGCTCCGTCGGGCCGAAGTGGTCATCATCGGAGAAGTATGCCGTCCGTACCTGCCCAAACCCGCGCTCGCCAAACTGCTTGCGCAACACGGCTGAGACGCTGGCCGGCGACATGTCGTCGAGGTAGGCGTGGTCGTCGAGGGCGCGGCCTTCGGCAACCTGTGATGCGAGTTCGAGGGTGAAGCCGGCGCCGAGGTCGGCCTGGCCCTCCACCTCGAAGCCGCGAATGCGCGCCGTGCCGCGGTTGCGAAAGAAGAAGAAGTCCGTCGCCGTCGCGTAGCGCTCAATCAAGTCGTGGATGCGGTAGTCGTAGTAGAACGTGGCAACGCGGAACCGCGACACCACGTAGCGCAGGGCAAGGTCACCCTGGACGCTGGTCTCGGGATCGAGGTCCGGGTTACCAGTAATGAAGCCGCGGCCGGTCGGGCCGCGATAGTAGCGGTCCGACAACACCGGATCGCGGAAGCCGCGCGCGACCTGACCGGTCAGGCTGAGGCCCCTGGCAATCCCCACCGTCGCCGACGCGAAGCCAGAGAAGGCGCCGGTGCCGGTCGAGCGATCGCCGAAGTAGCCGCCGTCGTTCCTGGTCGTGACGTAGTCGGCGCGCACACCGGCGCCAACCGTGAGCCGAGACGCCAGCGCCGCGTCAATCGAGACGTAGGCGCCCGTGTCGGTCCGCTTCGCCGTGTCGATCGAGACATGGGGCCGCGTGCTGACGACGTCGCCGGTCAGGTTGTAGGTGGTGAGGTCGTCGAACGCATGCAAGTCGAAGCGCCCGTTGACGTCGACACCCATCTCGAGACGGGCCTTGCCCAGTAATTGTTCGCCAAAGCCCTTGACGTGGAAATCCTTCGCCGAGACCTCGCCGCGCTCAATGCTGCGGCCGGTGGTGGCCGTAGCGTAGCGATCCTGGTCGGTAGCCTGTGCGTAGCTACCCACAAAGCCCGTGACGCCAACCCGCTGGAATCCGCCGACCGCGCGTGCTTCGTAGTTCGCCGTGAAGCGATGCGAGTCTTCAGTGGGGTAGTAGAACCGGACCGTGTGCGAGTTATTACGCGGACGCTCGACGTCGCGGCCGAAGTCACTCTGCCAGCCGGCTGTCAGGTAGCCGGCGCCGACCTTCTGTTCAACCCGTCCCAGGAAGCCGTGGTCGGAATAGCCCGAGTTGAAGATCTCGCCGTTCGGGCTGTCCCAGTCGTCGGCTGCACGCGTATGGCCGGCGATCAGGAAGCCGCCGGTCGCGGTGCCCTTCGATAATTCCGCTGAGCCGCCTTGTTCGTTGAGCCCCACTCCGGCACTGCCGGTCAGGCTCGCCGCCCAGGGTGAACCCGGTGCAACCGTCCGGGTGCGAACCGAGATCACGCCGCCGAACGCGTCAGAACCGTAGGCCACCGATCCCGGACCACGCGCCACATCGACGCCTTCGACGATGCCAGAGTCCAGGTAGGTCGCGCTTGGTCCGGCACGCCGCTCAGAGCTGACCCGCGCACCATCGATCAAGATCAGCGTGCGGCCACGCGCCAGGCCGCGAATGGCCGGTACCGCCGCTTGCCCTTCCGATACCTGGTTTACGCCGGCGACGTTTTCGATCGCTTGCATCAGGTTGGATGGCTGGCGCACGGCGATGTCGCGTCCGCTCACGCTGGTGGTGCCGGCGGCGGGCGTGGCTTCAATGCTCGGCGCCGAACCGGTCACGGTCACCGACTCATTCATCAGCGGCGTGATGGTGATGGTCAGTTCCTGGCCGGCGTCGAACCGGTCGAACAGGACCGGCCGCGCATAGGCACCGGCCGCATCGATCACGAGAATCTCAAACGGGGGCGTCGGATCGGGCTGCCAGTCGAACCGCCCGTCGGCGTCGGTAATGGCCTCGCCCGCGCGTCCCAACACCGAGATGGTGGCGTTGGCGACCGGACGGCCCTGCTGGTCAACCACTCGACCTTTCAGCGCGAACGCTGAGGTAGGAAGGGCCAGGACCGCAAGAAGGAAGAGCATTCGAATCGGCATAACCCATGGCACATGGCGGGCGCCCGCCGTGCTCACACCGATTATATCGAGGGCTCTGTGGGCCAAGGTAAGATCGCAGGCCACCATGCGCGATCGTCGAGCGGTCTTCGCCCTCTTCTTCTTCTCCGGTACTGCGGGCCTCGTCTACCAGGTGCTCTGGCTGCGACGGTTGTCGCTGGTGTTCGGCGTGAGCGTGTACGCCGCCAGCACGGTGTTGGCGGCGTTCATGGCCGGCCTCGCCATCGGCAGTCTGCTTGCCGGCCGCATCCTGCGCCGGCGGATTCCGGCGCTCCAGGCGTTCGGCATCGCCGAGATCCTGGTCGGCGTCACCGGCCTGGCGTCGCCGTGGCTGCTCGACGCGGCCTCAGCCGTCTACCTGCAGGTGCATCACCTCGCGCCCGATTCATTCGGGTGGCTGACCGTCGCGAGGCTCGCGTGCTCGTTTGCCATTCTCGCCGTGCCGACCACGATGATGGGCACCACGCTGCCGTTACTCAGTGCGGCGGTGTCGGCGTTGATCACCCCCTCGGCCTCGGCGCGATCCACGGGATCCACCATCGGCGTGTTGTACGCGCTGAACACGGCCGGCGCGATGGTTGGCACCGTCGCGACCGGCTTCTACCTGATTCCGGCAATCGGCATCCAACGGGCCTTCCTCGTCGCGGCGATCACGAATGTGGTGGTTGGCAGCGGCGCGTACTGGATGGGACGGAACCAGGCTTCGGCGCCGGCTCCGGCAGCGGAGCCCGTCGAGGAGGCCACGACCACGGATGAATCGACGGCCTTGTTCCCGGTGCTGTACTGGGTGGTCGCCATCTCCGGCTTCGCCTCGCTTGGCCTCGAAGTGCTGTGGTTCCGGCTGATGCTGCAGTTCGTCACGGCCACTTCGGAAGCGTTCACTGCGATGCTGGCGACGGTGCTGGCGGGCATTGCCGCCGGTGGCCTGCTGGCGTCGCGGATGTTGCGGCGTCGCATCAGCCTGGCTTTCTGGCTCGCGTTGATCCAGGCGCTCACGGGGTTCGCCACGATTGCGTCGATGAGCGCGCTGCTGTGGACGGTGAAACACGGGTGGGACACCATGTCGCTCTGGCGGGCGGTTGGCATCGCCATCCTGGCGCCGGCCATCGCCATGGGCGTCGGCTTTTCGCTGGCGCTTGGCGCGGCCTCTCGCGCGCGCAGCCTGGCCGCGGGAGCGATTGGCGTGGCCGATCGCATCGGCCGGCTCTACGCCCTGAACGTGGTCGGCGCCATCGCCGGCTCGCTGGTCGCCGGCTTCGTGTTGTTGCCGTGGCTCGGAGCCACGCACGCGCTGGTCGCATTGGCGGGGTGCTACGTGGCGAGTGCGGCCCTGCTGGTGGCGCGCCGGCGCAGTTGGCCGTCGGCCGTGGCCGTGCTACTGGTGCTGGCCGCGTCGATCCCGGTCGCCAGGAACATCGGCGATCCGTTCAAGGTGGCCATCGACCGGCGCTACGGCGATCTCCTGCTGGAGTTCTGGCGCGACGAAGGCGTGCAGACGGCCGTCAGTGTGCGCGCCACCGGCCTGCAACACGTGCTCTATCTCGATGGACTCCACCAGGCTAATGACCAGCCGGCCATGGTCAAGCTGCATCGCACGCTCGGCCACCTGCCGATGGTCCTGCACGGCGCGCCGGTGGACGTGCTGGTCGTTGGCATGGGGGGCGGGGCCACGCCCGGTGCGGTGAGCCAGCATCATGGTGCGCAGGTCCAGGTGGTGGAGTTGTCGGACAGTGTGGTCAAGGCGGCGCCATTCTTCGCCCACGTCAACTACGACCTGTTGCACGAGCCGAACGTCAGCGTGCGCGTCGATGACGGCCGGAGTTTCCTGACGATGACCGATCGGCGGTTCGACGTGATTACCGCCGACGTGATTCAGCCGGGGCACGCCGGCGCCGGCCACGTCTACTCGCGCGAGTACTTTGCGCTGGTGCGCCACGCCCTCAAGCCCAATGGCGTCCTGATGCAGTGGATCGGCAAGCGACCGTCGGTGGAATACCAGCTGATCATGCGGACGTTTCTCGACGTGTTCCCGAACGCCTCCCTGTGGAACGACGGCGAGTTCATGATCGGCACGGCGGAGCCGCTGCGCCTCGATCCCGGGGCCCTCGGCCGCATGCGCACCGACGCGAAGACCCGCGAGGCGCTCGACGCGGTCGGCCTCACGAGCTTCGCGGTGCTCAAGAGCTGGTTTACCGGCAATGCCGATGAGATGCGCGCCTTCGTCGGCCCGGGTCCGCTGCTCACCGACGACCGCCCGCTGGTCGAGTACTACCACTGGCTGCCGCCGGCCAGCGCGCAGCCGCCGTTGGACCTGTCAGCCATGAAACGGGACGTCACCCCGTTGGTCATCGGCGGTGGCCAGTGATCGACACCGTTGTCCTCGATGCCGGCGGGGTGCTGTGCCACCCCGCGTGGACCCGTGTGGCCGATGCCCTGGTGCGGCACGGCGCGCTGGTCACGCCGGCGGCGCTGGCCGTCGCCGAACAGCGCGCCACGCATGAACTGGATCAAGCGGCGGTGATTGGCGCCACCGACGACCGGTCGCGCGGCTGGCTCTACTTCAACCTCGTGCTGCAGCATGCCGGTGTGTCACAGGACGCCGGTACCGACGCAGCGCTGGCCGAGTTACGCGCGTATCACCGTGGCGAGAATCTCTGGGAGCACGTCGAGCCTGACGTCGAGCCCGCGCTCGCCGCCTTGCGCGCCCGCGGCCTGCGACTGGTGGTGGTGTCGAATGCCAACGGCCGGCTGCGTCACCTGTTCGATCGGCTGCAGCTGACGCGCTGGTTCGATCACCTGCTCGACTCGCACGAGTGGGGCGTTGAGAAGCCGGACCCGCGGCTGTTTCACCTGGCGCTGGAACAAGCGCAGGCGGATCCCGCGCGGACCGTGCATGTCGGCGATCTTTATCACGTCGACGTGATCGGCGCGCGCCGCGCCGGCCTGCGCGACGGGGTGTTGTTCGATATGGCCGATCTCTACAGCGGCGTGGATTGCCCGCGCGTCGGGTCGTTCGCGGGCCTGGTCGAGTGGATCGACCAGGCCCGGGGGAACCAGACCCTGAACCGCGTGCCCTGACCCTTGGCGATGGCGATGCGCGTGCCGGTGTCGGTGGCGAGAGTGTGCAATGCGCTGGAGAGGCTCCACACGGCGACGGCCGTCATCATGCAACTGCACGGTGCGCCGCCGGGCACGCCGCTCCGGGTGCGCGAGGTCATCACCGCCCAGATGGCCAGTGCGGTCGACGCGAACCGCGTCGCGCCTTAAGCGCGGTGGGCCAAAACACTGGGAAAATCATGGTTAACGAGGCCCGCTGAGCCCGCACTCGCCAGTGTTTGTCACGGCCCAAGGGTTCTGTTGGCGCCGGGCCCGCCCGGGCGCCCCCCTGATTTCTGGTAGACTGACAGGTGCTGTAGGGGAAGGCCGCCCAGGGCGGCTTTCCGTGTTTGCGGGCCATTTGGTTCTGTCCTCACTTGTCTCTGTTTGTCGACAGCCTTCAGTAACGTGCCGCCCCGACGGGTCAATTTTGGAACCGCGGGTCACTGCCAGCGGCCGGCAGTCCGAGAGGGCTGTGGCAAGCGTTCTCGCGTAGCGAGACGAGGAGAAGACGATGGGTCGGAAGTTGTACGTGGGGAATCTTCCCTACACCGCGGCGGAGCAGGATCTTCAGGAGTTGTTCGAAAAAGTCGGCCCCGTGGAATCAGTCACGGTGATGCGCGACATGGCCACTGGACGCGCCCGCGGTTTCGGGTTCGTCGAGATGGGCACCGATGAAGGCGCTCAGAAGGCCATCACCGAGCTGCACGAATCGCAGCTGGGTGGCCGGACACTCACTGTGAACGAAGCGCGTCCCAAGGAAGCCCGCGGCGGCGGCGGCTTCGGTGGCGGCGGCGGCGGCCGTGGCGGCGGTGGCTTCGGTGGCGGCGGCGGCAACCGTGGCGGCGGTGGCAGCGGCGGTGGCGGCGGACGGCGCGAGCCGCGCTGGTAGGCCGACGCTAAATGGCTACACGAGGACCCCTCGGCCGAGGTAAACGCGAGCGCGAACGCGCCCGCGTTGAAAAGCAGAAGCAGAAAGTGGTTCGCCGCGAGGAAACCAAGCAGCGGCGCAGCCAGGTTGGCCCGAACGATCCCAACGGAGTGGATCCGGACATTGCGGGCATCGTGCCCGGTCCGCAGCACAACCCGTGGCTGGATGACCTGGTCGACGAGCCAACCGAGGACTCAGACACTTCCGACAACGACGAAGGCCGGGGCTAACCCCCGGCCTTTCGTCTTTTGGGGTCGGCTGTTTCCAAGCCTGTCGCTCCATTGTTACGCAGACGAGTTGAGCCAGTTCTAGGCTTGGCGCATGTCTTATCGCGTTTACCCCTCACTCCGGCTTTTGCTCGCTATCGTGTTCCTCGTCTCAGCGGCGTTGCCGCTGGCGGCTCAAGAAAGTGGCGCCTCGGCGATTACCGGCGCCCTCGTGGATCCCGCCGATTCGGCGGTTGCCGGCGCGACCATCACGGTCCGCAATGCCTCCACGGGTTACCTCCGCACGGTCGTGACCGACGCCAACGGCCGGTTCCGTCTCGGGCCGGTGCCCGTCGGCACCTACACGGTGGAGACCACGGTCGCGGGCTTCGC
>CAMBHC010000092.1 GCA_945866285.1 Candidatus Sulfopaludibacter sp. SbA3
GCCCTCGGTAGGGCTCGGCGGCTTCGCCGCCTCGTGTGGCTCGCGCTCAGCGCTCGTAGGTAAATGCGTTCAAATTCGGCGCATACTAAGTTTTGGATCGACTCACCGGTCAATTGGATAAGGCCGGGTGTCGGCGGTGTTGGCTGGAGATAAACTCCATATTTATCAATGAGTTAGCCGCTAGCGTGCGGCCGGGCTCGTGGTATGGGGTTTGCTCTGAAACTACCGGATTGATCTGCCTTGTTAGGTAACACTGAACCAACGACAGTTATGTCCGTGTCTGGCCCCGGAACCTGGTGGCGCGAATGGCGGCAAACAGCCTTGCCGGTGGCGGTCACGCTCGGCTTGCTGGCGCTAGGACTCACCAACGTTATTTCGCGCGCAGCCAACAGCGAAGTCGAAGATGGCGTGCTGTGGGTTGAGCGCGCGGTCGGCGTGGTCGCCGCCGAAGTCGCCTCACCCTCGGCTGCCAGCCGTGCCGGCGTGCGGCCCGGTGATGTCTTGATCGGCATCAACAACCAGCCGGTGGACGGCCGACAGGACGTGCTGAACCTGCAGCACCAGGCCACGCCCGGCGAACGCCATTCCTACACCTTGCTCAGGCTGGGCACTCAGCAAATCGCGACGGTCTCGCTCGCGCCCATGCCGAGCGGCACGGGCTTGTTCTATTACGTGCTGGCCGCGGTCGGCATTTTCACGTTGCTGGTCGGCGCCGCGGTGCGCGCGCGGCGTCCCACCGATCAGGCCACGCTGCACTTTTTCTGGCTGTCGGTGGCGTTCTTCGGTGTGCTCACGTTCTCGTTCAGCGGTCGTCTCGATCGCGTCGACTGGGTGTTTTACTGGGGCGACGTGATTGCGTTGAGTGTGCTGCCGCCGCTCTTTCTGCACTTTACGCTCGTGTTCCCTGAGCGCCCGCACATGCCGGGCTATTCCGCGGTGCTGGCCGGTTGGCTGCCAGCGGTCTACCTGCCTGGCGCCGTGCTTGGTTCCACCCGCACCCTGGCGGTGCTGCGCTCGAGCGTCGACCCCGAGTATTTCATCCGCGTCGTGTCGCTACTCGATCGTCTTGAGTACGTCTATCTGGTCGCGTTCGGCGCGGCCGGCGTGGCGGTGCTGCTGCGTGCGCTGGCGCGGGCGCGGTCGGTCACCGTCAAGCGCCAACTGCGCTGGATCGTGTGGGGCACGGCCCTTGGCGCCATTCCGTTCGCGCTCGGCTACGCCCTTCCGTTTGCGTTCGGCGCTGATTCGTCGATCCCGATGGAACTCACGGCGATTCCGCTCGGCTTCGTTCCGCTGGCGTTTGCATCGGCCATCATTCGCTATCGCCTGATGGATGTGGAGATTCTCCTCAAGCGCCTGCTGGTCTACACCTCCGCGGTCGCGGCCATTGTCGCCATCTACGTCCTGATCCTCCGTGCCTCTGGCAACGAGATGCTCGACGGCGAGTCGCAACACCGCTGGATCATCGCGTTCCTCGCCACCGTCGTCGTCATCCTGCTGGCCAAGCCCGTGAAAGACGGCCTGCAGAAGGCCATCGACCGGGCCTTCTACCGCGATCGCTACGACTATCGCCGCGCGCTCGTCAGCTTCGCCGGCGAGTTAAATAGCGACCTCGATCTCAATCGCCTTGCCGACCGCCTCGTCACGCGTGTGCGCGAGACCATCGAACTGGACCGCATGGCGTTCTTCCTCGCCAACGAGGCCGGGGACTTCGAGGTGATGAGCCATGCGGGCTTTGAGACGGCGCCGCCGCGCCTAGTCAGCGCCTCTGGTGTCGGCACCCGCATCAACAGCACCCACGCCGTGCGGCTAGATGATCCGCTGGCGGCGACGCGGTTCACCGCTGAAGAAGTTGAGTTCTGGCGTGACGCCGGAATCTTCTACTTCGTGCCCTGCGTGACCAAGGACGCGGCCATCGCGGTCCTTGGCCTTGGCCGCCGCGCCAGCGGCGAGCCGCTGAGCAGCGAAGACACCGCGCTGGTGACCGCCGTTGCAGCCCAGGCGGCCACGGCCATCGAGAACGGCCGCCTGTATCGGCAGCTGCATCTCAAGGCGTCCGAGCTGGATCGCCTGCACGCCTTCAACGAAAACATTCTTGAGTCACTGGACGACGGGTTGCTGGTGCTGGGACCGACGGACCACGTCGTCCGTTGGAACGCGGCCCTCGAGCGGGTCTACGGTCCGCAACGTGCGGCGGTCCTGGGGCAGCACGTCGATCAGCTGTTCGACGCGCATGTGGTCGAGTTGTTGAGTGCGGCGCGCCGCGATCATCCGGACGGCACCACCATCTTCCGTGTCCCGCTGATGGCGCGCCGACCGAGCCGCGACGGCGAGCAGGGCGACGGCATCGCGGGCGCCCGCACGCTGGTCAACGTCACGACGGTTCCGCTGCAGACGCTGGCCGGTGGCTCACAGGCCGGCACGATCGTCATCTTTGAAGACGTCACCGAGCGCTCGCAGATGGAAGAGCAGTTGCGCATCTCGGAGAAGATGGCCTCACTCGGCCTGCTGGCGGCGGGCGTGGCGCACGAAGTCAACACGCCGCTGACCGGCATTTCCAGCTATACGCAGATGCTGCTCGAGAACGCCGACCCGGCGGATCCTCGCACCCCCATGCTGGAGAAGATCGAGAAGCAGACCTTCCGTGCTGCCCGCATCGTCAACGGCCTGCTGAACCTGTCGCGACCCAATCTCGCGGAACAATCCGACCGAACGGTCGTCGATTTGAATGTGGTCATCGGCGACGTGTTGTCGCTGCTCGAGCACCAGTTCGAGAAGAGCAGCGTCAAGATGCGCCGCGAGCTGCATGCCGAGCCGGTCCGCGTCGTTGGCTTCGAGTTCAAGCTACAGCAGGTGTTTCTCAACCTGTTCCTCAATGCGCGCGATGCCATGCCGAGCGGCGGCTGGCTGACTATTTCGACCCGCATCGATGGCCGGGAAGTGGTTGCTGAGGTCGCTGATACCGGCACCGGCATCTCCCGCGAGCACCTCGCGCGAATCTACGATCCGTTCTTCACGACCAAGGCGATCGGCCAGGGCACCGGACTCGGCCTGTCGATCACCTACGGCATCGTCCGCGAGCACGAGGCTACAATTCAGTGTGACAGTACGCCGGGTACGGGCACGCGCTTCGAGATTCGCTTCGCGAAGGCTCCCGACGGCGCGCTGACGGCGGTAACCCACATGCAACAACGGGCAGGACACTAACCATGCGACGGAATGCCTCAGTACTCGTCATCGACGACGAAGAAGTGATGCGGGACATCCTGGGTACGCTTCTCGAGCGCGAGGGTTACAGCGTGCGCCTGGCGTCCGGCGGCCAGGAAGGTCTTGAGCTGGCCAAGTCGTTGCCGTTCGATGCCGTGATCGTCGACGTCATGATGCCGGGCATTGACGGCATGCAGGTGCTCGACGAGATCAAGAAGCACGACGACGACCTGCCGGTGCTGATGGTGACGGCGTACGCGTCGATGGAAAGCGCGATTGCGGCCATGAAGAAGGGTGCGTTCGACTACATCACCAAGCCGTTCAAGAACGACGAAGTGCTGGTGGTGCTGCGCAACGCCGTCGAGCGCCGGCAACTGGTGGCTGAGAACGTCGCCCTCAAGCAGAATCTGCAGGCGCGCTACCACAAGTTTTCGGGCATCATCGGCAAGAGCAGCCGGATGAAGCAGGTATTCGACCTGATTATTCAGGCCGCGCCCAGCCGGTCGACCATCCTGATTACGGGCGAGAGCGGCACCGGTAAGGAACTGGTGGCCCGCGCCATTCACCAGCACTCAGTCCGCAGCGAGCGCGCGTTCGTCGCGGTCAATTCGGGTAACCTGCCGCCCGATCTGCTGGAGTCGACCCTGTTCGGGCACGTCAAGGGCGCGTTTACCGGCGCGGTGTACCCGAAGAAAGGCATGTTCGACCTGGCCGACAAGGGCACCATCTTCTTCGACGAGATCGGCAACGTCCCAATCGAGACCCAGGCCAAACTGCTGCGCGTGATGCAGGAGCGCGAGTTCATGCGCCTGGGCGGCATGGAGACCATCAAGGTCGACGTCCGCATCGTCGCCGCCACCAACGTCGACCTGAAGCACGAGATGGAAGAGGGCCGCTTCCGTGAAGACCTTTACTATCGCTTGCACGTGATCAGCATCCACCTGCCGTCGCTGCGCGAGCGCCGTGATGACATCCCGCTGCTGGTGCAGCACTTCCTCGAGAAATACGTCGAAGAAAACGGCCGCAAGAACATCGAGGTGGCGCCAGAGGCGCTCGACCTGCTGATGGAGTACGACTGGCCTGGCAATGTGCGCGAGCTTGAGAACGTGATCGAGCGTGCGGTGGTGCTGGCCACGGGTCAGCGCATCGGCACTGAACTGATCCCAGAACAAGTGCGCAAGAGCCCGTCGCTCCAGATTCCGCACGTGGTGATGCCGGTCGAAGGCGTCTCGCTGAAGGAAGTGACGGTCGCCTACGAGCGCCAGTGGATTGAGTCAGCGCTCGAAGCCGCGGGCGGTGTGCAGAAGCGCGCGGCGGAACTGTTGCGCATCAAGCCGACCACGCTCAACGAGATGATCAAGCGCTACGACATCCGTCCGCGCCGGAAGAAGACGTCCGCCTCAGGTTCAGAGCTTGAACCCGGCCCCACCCAGAACGGCGACGTACTCGAGATCGTCGGCGAACCCGAGTAACCGATTCACGGGCCGCCTGTTCTCTACGCCGGTGGCCACACCAGCCGAACCTCAAGACCGCGCGGTCAAAGGCCTCGAAGTCGCTCTTGTGCTGTAACATCACGTCGAGGATCACTGCGGCATAAAGCCCCGCCTGTGCGAGCCGCCAGTCCGTTGCGGCCATCGTGCGACGCCTCGACTTGGTAGCCCAGTGGGGCGAGGTAGTCGCGCCATTCCTTAACGGGCGCACAGTCGAATACTACAGAAGGACATCGATGACACACCCACTACTTGGCGCCGCCGGCGTGGCCGCCCTCGCCGCAACCGTGATGGCTTGCAACGGCGCCACCGCGTCGAGCATCGGACCCACCGCCCCGACCACCACCGTGGCGACCACCACCACCACCACTACGCCGACCACTCCAGCGCCGACCGCGCCGACCCCGCCGACCACGTCAGGCGTCCAGGCGATGTACGCACAGTTCACCAACACCGTGACGGTCACCATCAGCGGCGCGACCGTCACACTGCGGACGACCGACCTGCCCGACCACAAGAGTCCGTACTGGGGCTCGACCAGCGCCAGCTATGAGGCCCCGCACGCGGGCATGCAGGTGAACCCGCACCTGATCGCCACGCAGAACCTCACGTTTACGCTTCCGTCATCGCCGTCGGCCGCGTCGGCGACCAGCGATACACCGCTCGGTCCGATCGGCATCTCTGTGAACGGTGTGGTCTTGTTCAATCAATACGCGGCCATGCGCCAGCCGCTCACCTCTGAGATTGTCTCGTTCGACAAGTACAATGGCCACCCGAGCCCAAACAACCAGTATCACTATCACTTCGAGCCGGTGTCGATTACCGCGTCGAGCCGAAGCCGGCTCATTGGCGTGTTACTCGACGGCTTCCCGGTCTACGGCCCGATCGACAGCGACGGCAGCATGCCGACGGGCCTCGATTCCTGCAACGGCCACACCTCGGCCACACCAGAATTCGCCAGCGGCATCTACCACTACCACACGACGACTTCCGTGCCGTACATCTCGGGCTGCTTCCGCGGCACCGCCGGTACCGTGCGATGAGGTTCGCGCTCTTGTGCGCGACCTTGCTCGCCATGGGTGGCGACAGGCCCTGGGGTGAGTCGTTTCCCCAGCAACTCGAGGAGCGCCGGACCTTTTATCCGGATGGCCGGCCCTACGAAGTGAGGCACTTTCTCCACGGAAGGGAGGAAGGCTTGCAGCAGGCGTGGACCGACGACGGCACGCTCTACGTCAACTACGAGATGCGCAATGGCCGCCGGTATGGCTTCATCAACGCCAAGCCTTGCAGACCAGTCGAGGAGACGCGATGAAGAGAATCATCCTGTGTGCCGGCGTGATGGCGGCCTTGGCCGTCGGCATGATGAGCGAAGCCGTGAAGACCGCACCCAGCCTGCCGTTCTACGACAGCGCCGACTTCACGCCCCGCTGGACGCGGACCTCGGCTCATCGGATCGCCGACTTCGCGCTTGTTACGCAAGACGGCGCACCCATTACCCAACACGACGTAATGGGCAGGGTCCATGTCGCGTCGTTCATCTACACCCGCTGTGCCGGCGTTTGTCCGGCGATGGTGACGCAGCTGTCAAAAGTGCAGAAGGCAGTTGCCGGGCGCGACGCCTTGCTGGTGTCCTACTCGGTGACGCCCCAGGACGATACGCCCGAGAGCCTCGCGGCATTCGGCCAGGCTCGGGGCATCGATTCCGATCGCTGGAAGCTGGTCACCGGCGACCCGGAACAGATCTACGGGCTCGCGCGGACGTCGTATTTCGCTGACGACGGAAGGCTGGCGGCGGGGACAGCGGCGACGGAACAGTTTCTCCATACCGAGAAGGCATTGCTCGTCGACCGCGAGGGTCACTTGCGCGGTGTCTATAACGCCACGGTGCCGCACGACATCGAGAAGCTGATTGCCGACCTGGAGCAGTTACTTGATCGTGACTGAACCCGCCTCGGCGAGTGTCTCGAGGTACTGCACCACCGCGGGCAGGCCGATCGTGCCGAACTCGGCCATCACGGCGTCACGAATGTCGCTGATGGTGCGCTGGCCGTCGATGAAGTTGACGATCTCGTAGGCGGCGTCGGCGTGATTCGCAATCTTGAGCATCGCCGTGTCGGCCGTGCCCGTGGCATTGGCAACCCGTGACGGCACCCGACGATCGTCGCCGCCGCGGCCACGGATGCGTTCGGCGGGAGGCACATAGGGCGAACTGGTAATGCCAATGCTCGTCCACAAGCTGGTGATGCCCTTCGCCATCTCGGTCAGCCTGATGCGAAGCATCGGGTCAACCGGCGACGGCATGAACCGTTCAAGTGAGCGCATGCGCCGCTGCTCGCGCTCAATTGCCTGGCCGAACATGATCAGCACGTCGGCGCTGGCCCGCTGCTGATTCCCCATCAGTGCGACCGCCCTTCGGCCATCCTCCGCCAAGCGCGCGTGCGCGCCGACCGTCAGGTGAGCCAGCAGCGCCTCGGCGCCATCGTTGGGCAACGTCGCCAGGAAATAGGCTGAGGCGGCGGCTGCCGACGCCGCCTGTCCCGTGTTGGCGGAGTTGGTCACGATCGCCGTCGTTGGGACGCCGATGCGATCAAGGTGCGGCTGACCCACGTTCTCGAACGACCCCGTCTCGACCGCTCCGCCCTGCCGCGCGAAGATCTCGACTACTTCGTCGCCGATGCCTGCGGTGGACCACAGCCCGCGGGAGACCCGCAAGACTGGCACGTCACCCGCTGCGACGTGGATGACGGCGACCGTGTCTGCCGGCGGTGCTGCGTTCGCAGATGCCGCAAGCCAGATCGATCGTGCCGGCCGAGCCATGCCCTTCGACCCGACCAGCCAACGCAGCTTCTGCACGGCATGCCCAGCCGCGTCACAGCCGGCCGCTCGACAGGTCAGGGCAATGGTCCCGGCCTTCGCATCAGACCCCACGATGGTCTCCGCTGGACCGACCGATTCGTTGACCGGAGCATCCGTGATCGCGCGCAGCACGACCGGCTCCAGCAAGGTCTCCGCCGGCGTCAGCGGCGGTCGCTGGTTGAACTGCAGCGCCAGGGTGATGGCCAGCAGTACGGCGATCATCGGCGCAGCGAGCCAATCAGGCGGTCATACTTCGACAGGATCACGTCCCACCGGTAGTTGCGCTTGATGTATTCCTTGCCGTTGCGTCCCATCCGCTCGCGCATCTTCTCGTCGGCCAGCAGCAGCTTGGTGCATTCCAGAAACTCTTCCCGGTTGGCGTAGAACAGGCCGGCGTTGCTCTTCATGCAGTGGTCCACCAGCACCTCAGCGCGGGCGTTACACAAGATCGGCGTGCCGACCGCCATGGCCTCGAGTGCCAGCAGCGACAGGCTTTCAAGCGGCGACGGCACCACGACGATGGTGGCGGCCTCGAGGGCCTGGAGGCGTTCGCGCTCGGAGAGAAGCCCGGCGAAGCGGACCCACGGCACTTCGGGCAACTGCATCAGCTTGACGCCCATCAGCGTCAGCGCCGCCTCGCCGCCCTGCTCTTTGTAGCTGGTGAAGTACTCGATCAGCTCCTCGCACCCCTTGCCGGCGTCGATCCGGCCGCCGTAGAGCAGGAACTGGCCCTGCAAGCGATGCCGGCGGCGGAACTGGGCACCGCGCGCGCGCAGGTGCTGCGGCAGGCGCTTGTGAATCTCGTCTTCATCCTCCGGCTCCGGTTCGTCCGGCTGCGCCTGGTCCTGCAGCAAGTCGACGCCGCACCCCACGGTCTCTTCCGCCGCCGCCCTGAACTCGAAGGTGGTCTTGAGGAAGTTCTTCTCAACTTCCGTGTTGAAGGCGACCGCCGATGGCTTGGCGAACATCTCGCGGTAGATGCCGAGATGGATCGCCGGCTCGTCGTGCGCCGTCGGCACTAGGATGCTGCGCGCCGGATCGATCTCCAGGCCCAGCACGGTGGGGGCGGAGAGGTAGGTGAAGAAGATCAGCGCGTCGTACTGCCGATGGTGC
>CAMBHC010000093.1 GCA_945866285.1 Candidatus Sulfopaludibacter sp. SbA3
CGCGTGGCTGAGCCTCCGGCGCAGCGGCGCAAGGTCCGGCGCACGTTGTGACCCTGCTCGCATGGACGCTGGCGTTCCTCAGGCCTCATCGCGGCCGCGTCATCGCCATCACCGCACTTGCCGTCGTCGAAGTTGGTTTGGTGGCGCTGGCGCCGTGGCCGCTCAAGGCGGTCGTCGACAACGTGCTTGGTGGTCAGCCGCTGCCCGCCCCGTTGGCCGCTCTCGTGCAGCCGCTGGTCGGCACGAACACGGTGGCGCTGCTGCTGCTGGTCGTGTTCGCTGGCTTGCTGCTGCAGCTCTCGAGCGAAGTGGTCATGATGCTGCACACCCAGTTGCAGGTGACCACCGGACAGCGCATCCTGTTCGACCTGCGCGGCCGCCTGCTGGACCACCTGCTCGCGCTCGGGCTGCGGCAGCATCTCGTGACCCGCACGGCCGACTCGGTCTACCGCCTGGAAGCCGACGCGTATTGCGTGAACGACCTGGCGATCGGCGGCATCTTTCCGCTCACGACCGCGGCGCTCAAGCTCACCGTCATGTTCGTGATTCTCGCGCGCCTCGACCTGGTGCTGGCGCTGCTGTCGCTGAGCGTGGTGCCATTCTTGTATGCGTGCCTGCGCTACTACTCGACTCGCATGGTGGAGCGCGCCGAGCGCGTCAAGCAGCTCGAGTCGTCGCTGGTCGAGCGGATGTTCGAAGTGCTCTCGTCGATCAGGGTCGTGAAGAGCTTCGCCCGCGAACCCTACGAGTTGGGGCGCTTCAACCACCTGGGCGATGACACGATGCGCGCCCGGCTGCGCCTCACCTGGCAGGAATCCTTGTTCGCCGTCGCGCTCAGTGCGACGACGCTCGTTGGCACGGCGTTGATTCTGACGGTGGGCGGATTGCACGTGCTCGACGGCCGGCTCACGGTCGGCGGCCTGCTCGTCGTGCTGGCCTACCTGTCGGCGGTCTACAATCCGCTCTCGTCGATTGCGCACACCACCGGCTCGCTGCAGCAGGCCGTCGTCAGCGCGCGCCGGGTGCGCGAGATCTTCGCGCTCCAGCCGGAGGTCGCCGAGACGGACAACGGCCTTGATGCCGCCGGTATCACCGGCGACCTGCGGTTCGACCGCGTCAGCTTCGCCTACGACCAGCACCGCACCATCCTCGACGGCATCAGCTTTGTCTCGCGCCCCGGCGAGACGGTCGCCATCGTCGGGCTCACCGGCGCCGGCAAGACCACGCTGGCCAGTCTCATCCCGCGCTTCTTCACCCCCACGGGCGGTCAGGTGCTGATCGATGGCGTCGAGGTATCGCAGTACTCGCTGCGATCGTTGCGGGAGCGCATTGCGTTGGTGCCGCAGGAGGCGGTGCTCTTCGGCGGCACGATCGCCGACAACATCCGCTACGGCCGCCTCGAGGCGTCGGACGCCGAGGTCGAGGCCGCGGCCGAGGCGGCGCACGTCGCGCCGTTCGTGGCGCGGCTGCCCCTGGGCTACCAGACGCCGCTGGCCGAGGCCGGTGGCACGTTCTCGGGCGGCGAGCGGCAGCGCCTCGGGATCGCGCGCGCGCTGCTGAAGGACGCGCGCATTCTCATCCTCGACGAACCGACGTCGTCGCTCGATGCGATCTCGGAGGAAGCGGTCTTCAGCGCCCTGCGGACGCTGCGGCGCGGTCGTACCACCATCGTCATTGCGCACCGGCTTTCGACCATTCGCGATGCCGATCGCATTCTCGTGCTGCACGAGGGGCAGTTGATCGCGCAGGGCACGCACGACGAGTTGCTGGCCAGCAACGAGCTCTACGGGCGGATGTGCGCGCGCTTGTCGATCGGCCGGTCGCTCGATGAACCCGAGACCGTCGACGAGTTGCTGCACGGCATCTGAGGTATGCGTCCCCAGTGAAGATTCTCTGCGCCGGCATCATCGCCCGCTACCCCTTCGGGGGCGTGACCTGGTGTTCGCTGATGTATCTGCTGGGCCTGCGGGCCCTTGGCCACGAGGTCTTCTATGTTGAAGACACCGGCGAGTGCATTTACGATCCCATCCTCAACACGCGGTCGGAAGATCCAGGTTACGGCACCCGCTACATCCACGCCGCGCTCGAGCCGTTCGGCTTGGGGGAGCGCTGGAGTTTCGTGAACTTCGATGGCACTTACCACGGCGCCTCGCGCGAGACGGTCCGCGCGTTCTGCGCCGACGCCGACTTGTTCGTGAACCTGTCAGGCGGCTCGTGGTTCTGGCGCGACGAGTACGCGCGGATTCCCCGCCGCATCTTCATCGACTCCGATCCCGTCTTCACGCAGCTGGCGTTGGCCAAGGGCGACCCGTGGTACGTGGAGTTCTTCCGCGGGTTTACGCACCTCTTCACCTTCGGCGCCAACATCGGCACTCCCGCGTGCGACATCGTCACCGGCGAGTTCGCCTGGCACAAGACCTGGCAGCCGGTCGTCATCGACCAGTGGCACCCTTCGGCGGTGCCCGCTGGCGACTGCTTTACGACGATCATGACGTGGCGCATCGAGAGCTTTGCCGACGTCGACGGCAACAAGGACCGCGAGTTCCTGAAGTTCCTCGACCTCGCCGCGCGCGCGCCGCAGCGCCTCGAGCTGGCGATCAACGGACCGCAGGAATTCCTGCGGTCCCACGGCTGGTCGACCGTCGATGCCATGGCCGTGTCGCGCTCGCTCTGGGACTATCGCGCCTTCATTCAGGGCTCGAAGGCCGAGTTCGGTGTGGCCAAGCACGCCTACGTGTCCCGCCGGTCCGGCTGGTTCAGCGATCGCACCGAGTGCTATCTCGCCGCCGGCCGGCCGGCACTTGTGCAGGACACCGGCTGGAGCGCGCACCTGCCGAACGGTGAAGGCTTACTCGGCTTCTCGACGCCTGACGACGCGCTCGCGGGTCTCGATCGCATCGCCTCGGACTATCCCCGTCACGCGAGCCGCGCTGCCGAGATCGCGCGCGAGTGCTTTGCCGCCGACCGCGTGCTGCCGGCGCTGCTGGACACGGCCGGCCGATGACCGGTCCGTTGCGGATCGCGCACGTCGTGCCGGTGGCCACCTCGGTGCCGCCGCCTCGGTCAGGGTCGATCGAGACGATGTCGTCGGTGCTGACCGACAGACTCGTGGCTCGGGGACATGCGGTGACGCTGTTTGCCACCGGTTCGTCGACCACCAGCGCCACGCTTCAGGCGACCTTCGCGCGCGGCTACCGCGACGATCCGACGATGTGGCCCTGGGAGCTGTGTGAGCTCTTCAACCTGTCGGCGGCCTTCGAACGGGCCGGCGCCTTCGATGTGATCCACTGCCAGGCCGAGTATTCACCGTTGTCGCTGGCATTTGGCCGGCTCTCGCCGGCGCCGGTGCTTCACACGGTCCATTACTCACCATCCCCCGACGAGATCGCTATTTGGCGGCGGTATCCGGAGGCGCCGTTTGTGGCGCTGTCGCACGTGCAGGCGGATTGCCTCGTCGGGCTGAACGTGGCGGCCGTCATCCCGCACGGGCTCGACCTGGCGCGCTTTCCCTATTGCGCCACCCCTGACGACTACCTGCTGTTCCTGGGCCGGTTCACCGAGGGGAAAGGCGTCGTCCAGGCGATTGAGGCCGCGCGACGGTCGGGGCTGCGGCTGCTGCTGGCTGCGCAGGAGAACGACTACTACCGGACGGTCGTGGCGCCGCTGGTGGACGGCGAGCGGGTGGTGTTTGTCGGCGAAGTGGCGCACGACACCAAGGTGGCGCTGCTCGGCGGCGCACGCGCCCTGCTGTACCCCGTGCTGACCGGCGAGCCGTTTGGGCTCGTGCTCACTGAGGCGATGGCGTGCGGCACGCCAGTGGCGGCGATCGATGCCGGCGCCGTCAGCGAGGTGGTGGACGACGGCGTCACCGGGGGCGTGTTCACGTCGCTCGATGCGCTCGTCGATGGCTTGCCCCGCGTGCTGGCTTTGGACCGGGCGGCCGTACGCACCCGGGCCGTGAGCCGCTTTGGAGCGGACCGGATGGTGGACGCCTACGTCGAGGTGTATCGCCAACTGGTCGCGACGCGCGCCGCTCGCGGGACGGTGTGACATGGTGTGTTCCGCTCCCGCGCCTCAAGGTCAGGTGCTGCTCGGCGTGTTTGCCCACCCCGACGACGAGTCGCTCGCCTGCGGCGGGCTGCTGGCCCGATGCGTGGCCGCAGGTGCGGCGGTGACCTTGCTCTGTTTGACGCGCGGCGAAGGCGGGCCGGGCATCGCTCCCGAGGCCGATGGCGACGAGACGGCGGCACGGCGCCGGCTCGGCGAGCAGCGCACCCGCGAACTGGGCGCGGCGGCCGGCGTGCTGGGAGTCAGCGACCTGCAGGTGCTCGACTACGCCGACGGCATGCTGCCGTGGACCGACGCTGCCGCACTGGAGGCAGACATTCAACGCGCCGTCGAGCGCCTGCGACCCAATGTGATCGTGACATTCGGTCCCGACGGGCTCTACTGGCACGCCGACCACATCAGCGTCCACGAGCGCACGACCGCGGTGGTGGCGGCCATGGGCGCAGCCGCACCCGCGCTTTACTACGTGACCATGCCACCGGGGCAGATGCGCGAGGTGGCCCGGCACGCCGGGGTCGGCGCCGAGGTCGTGCCCGGGCTGGGCGACCCCGATGCCTTCGGTGCGCTGGCCGAGCCGCCCTCGTTGGTGGTGGAGGCCGGCCCATTCGCCGCCCGCAAGCTGACGGCCCTGCTGTGCCATCACAGTCAGATGGCCGCCAGTCCGATGGCGGCCGTCGCGCCCGGGGACGCCGCGCGGCTGCTCGGCACCGAGCATTTCAGGCGGGCGGACGTGGGCGCGTCCGGACCGGCCTTCATCGATTCGTTCGCGTCACCGACGACCTAGGTTCACATCCCATGCACGAGTCCCTGCTCACGCTGCTGCGCTGTCCGTTCTGTGGCACACGCCTGTCCCTGGTCGACAATCACGCGCTCGTGCGCCAGGGGACTGCCATCGTGACCGCCGTACTCGGCTGCGAGTGCTGCGCCTTTCCGGTCGTGGACGGCATTCCCGTGCTGATGGCCGACGACACCAGCCGGGCCGCGATCGTGGCGCTCGAGGCCGGCCGCGCCAGCCAGGCTCGCGACCTGCTGCTCGGCCTGGACGAGGCGCGCAGCGCCACCTTGGACGCTTTGCTGGCGCGCGATCGCCACGCCACCTATCGCGAGCTCATCGACGTGCTCAGCCCCGATGCCGAGGGCACGTATTTTATCTACCGCTTCTCGGATCCCACTTTCGTGATGGCCGAAGGCATACTGCGAGCACTGGGCCAGCACACTGCGACGACGGCCCAGTGGGTCATTGACGTGTGCGGTGGCTCGGGCCACCTCACGCGCGTGTTGATGCAGGTGCAGACGGCCGGCGCATCGCCGGGCCCCGGAGTGGTGGTCGCCGACGTGTCCTTTGCGAAGTTGTGGCTGGCGGCGCATCTCACGGCTCCCGGGTGTCACCCGGTGTGCTGCGATGCGAATCATCCGCTGCCTTTGGCCAGCAACGCATTCTCGATGGCGGTACTGTCGGACGCGTTTCCCTACATTTGGCACAAGCGGTTGCTGGCCGGCGAGCTCCTGCGGCTGGCGGGCCCGGACGGCGTGGTTGTCATGCCGCATCTGCACAGCTCGCTCGGCTGGAACCATTCGGCGGGCATGCCGCTCACGCCCGCAGCCTACGCCGACCTGTTCGCGCCGCTCCAACCCCGGCTGTTCCGCGACGGTGATCTACTGACGTCAGTGCTCGATCACGATGTCGTCGACCTGGCGCGGTCGGTGACCGCGGCCGACATGGCCGCGGAGAATTCGCTCACGCTCGTCGCCAGCCGTGACGGGTCGTTGTTCCGCGAACACCGCCTGCCGGCGGCCGCCAGGGTGAACGGCGCGATTGTGGTGAATCCGCTCTACGCGGTGGCGCAGCACGGCGCCGGGTCGACGCTGACGCTCACGTTTCCGACGCCGGAGTACGCCGATGAGTTCGGCGGCTGCCGGCGGTACCTGCCCGACCTGCTCGACCTGCCGGCCGATCTGACGGGGCCGCTCGATCCCGTCGCACTTGAGGCCGCGCTCGGCGTGGATTACGCGTCGTTGAGGCACCGGCGGGTGCTCATTGACGCGCCTCCGCACTACTGCTGACGGCCGGCCGCTGGGGCGGCGGCCGGCGCAGCCGTCGCGGCAAACGCGTCGTACGGCATGCGAGTGGTGAATCGTCGGCCGGCCCACTCCTGAATAACGATCTGCGGACGCTCGCGCTCGACGACCCCGGGATCGATGTCGTACTCCCACAGGTAGAGTGCGCGGCTGAAGTGCTCCGACAGGAACGGCACGAGCGCCGACCCGAAGGAGTCGCGGAAGACGACCGCCCGCGGCAGGTCGGCACGTGGGTGGGCCGTGGCCAGCCGTCCCTCGATGTTGGCCGGGTCGGGATGTTCGGGCTCGACGACGCGGTACTCCGGTTGTCGCGCGCGCATGCGCAGGTCGTCTTCGTGCAGCCACGACTCAATTCCCAGCATCGTCGCGAGATCCAGGCCGGGACCGCGCGCGTCGCTCCGGATGAAGTCGCGACGGTCGCCGAGCGCGAGCCCGGGCAGCCTGCCCCCGGAACCCTCGCGCAGACGTCCCAGGATCGCCTGCGCCGCGACAAACGCGCCAAGGTCATTCCAGTGGCTGTCCGTCCGATGGTAGATGCGCGCCTCCTGCTTGGCCGCGAGCATCGCGGGGAGCAGGTCCAGTACCGGCACGGTCGTGTGCGCGCGCAGGTGAGCCACGAGCTGAGCGGTGCGCGACGTCGCGGCCGTGCGCTGAATCGTCTCGGGCATGAACTCGGGATAGACCTGGTGTTTGTCGGGCGCGATCACAAACAGATAGGTGATGCCGCGCTGCGCGAGCCAGTCCCGCGTGTGCTGCAGGGTCGCGGCCCACTCGTCGAGATCCTCGGGACTGAGGGGCGACTGGTTGAGGTAATCCTCGAGCGCGCCGTCGTCGCGGTAGAAGAGCCATCCGTCCTTGCCGCGAAGCACGGTCGGCGATGGCGACACCCGCAGCACGAGCAGCCGGAATGCGGCCTGCCAGCGCACGAGCCGGCCGCGGAAGGCGAAGTGGTCCTGGAAGTAATTTGTGAAAGCCGTGGGGACGGCCGCGATCGCCGCCCAGGTGAACGCCAGCGTGGGTGCCGGGGCCAGGTCGCGATTCTCGCCACGGGTCAGGCCGGCATCGACACCTGCGAGCGTAGCGAGGCCCGGCAGCGCGAGCGTGACCAGGAACAGCACCACGAGCGCGCGCTCCCACACCGGATGCAGGCGCCCTTCGCGGGTTGTTCCCTGCGACGATGTCACGGCGGCGGGTGAGGGTGTCATGGGGGACGGCATCGTCAGAAGCGAAAGTAGATAAACGGGCTGTAGGTGCGCGCGGCGCTCAGCATGATCGACGCGCCGAGCAGCACGGCGAGGGCCAGGACGGCGAGCGCCGATGCTGCCCACGGCAGCGTCGTCTCCGCACCGACTCCGGTGCCGCGTCCGGCGGCCAGGCGCCGGGCCAGCGCGGGCATGACCGGCGTGGCACCCACGACCCCGGCGACCAACGCGAGGAGCAGTTCCGGCGTGGCGTACCACGACCAGGGGTAGGTCGTCGGCAGTCCGCTGCTGAACCCCGCCATGGCGCGCAGCATACCGCCGGCACCGGCCAGCGTGTCGGCGCGGAACAACACCCAGCCGATGACCACCACCAGCAGCGCATAGCCGTGACCAACGGCGCGTCGTACGAGGCTCTGCGGCGCTCCGGGGTCGCGGCCGCCCAGACGCTCCAGGACCAGGAACGCCCCGTGGAAGAGTCCCCAGACCACGAAGGTCCAACTGGCGCCGTGCCACAGGCCGCACAGGAAGAACACCGTGACCAGGTTCATGTGCGTGCGACCGGCCGACCCGCGGTTGCCGCCGAGTGGCACATAGACGTAATCGCGGAACCACGACGAGAGCGAGATATGCCAGCGGCGCCAGAAGTCCTGGACCGAGGCGGCGGCATAGGGATAGCGGAAGTTTTCCGGGAAGCGGAAGCCGAAGAGCCTCCCGAGACCGATGGCCATGTCGGAGTAGCCCGAGAAGTCAAAGTAGATCTGCAGCGTGTAGCAGGTCACGCCGAGCCACGCGAGCGGCGCGGTCAGTTCCGCCACCGGCAGCGCGAAGATCTGGTCGGCTGGCCCCGCGACAATGTTGGCCACCAGCATCTTCTTGGCCAGCCCGATGATGAAGCGACGGGCGCCAGAGGCGAGGTCGGCCCTCGTCACCACCCGGGCGGTCAGCTGCGCGGCGATGTCGCGGTAGCGGATGATCGGCCCGGCGATGAGCTGCGGGAAGAGCAGCAGGTAAAGGGCCGCGGCGACCGGTCCTTTCTGTGCCACGGCATCCCCCCGCTTCACGTCGACCACGTACGAGACCGCGTGGAAGGTGAAGAACGAGATCCCGATGGGCAGGGCAATGGCGGGTACGGCCAGGGGCGCGATACTGATCGCCGCGAAGACCGTATTCAGATTGGTGATGACGAACCCGGAGTACTTAAACAGCCCAAGCACCAGCAGGTTCGTGGCCACCGTGACGCGCAGCAGGCGTGCGGCTGCGGCCGTCTCGCCAAGCGCCTCGATGCGCAGGGCCGCCAGGTAGTTGGCGACGATCG
>CAMBHC010000094.1 GCA_945866285.1 Candidatus Sulfopaludibacter sp. SbA3
TTCCAGACCGCCACCGCCGGCATCGCCGTGCTGCTGGTCGGCATCGTCGGCCTGTCGCTGCTGGTGGGCGGCATCGTGATCATGAACATCATGCTGATGGTGGTGAGCGAGCGGACGCGCGAAATCGGCCTGCGCAAGGCGCTCGGCGCCAAGCGCCGCGACATCATGTCGCAGGTCCTGACCGAGTCGGTCACGCTGTCGCTGGTCGGCGGCATCCTGGGCATCGCGCTCGGCGCGTTGTTCTCGACGATTATCTCGGCGCTGACGCCCGTGCCGTCGTCGGTCGAACTGTGGTCGGTCGGGCTGGGCGTGATCATCACGGCAGCCGTCGGCTTGTTCTTCGGCTGGATGCCGGCCCGGCGCGCCGCGATGCTCGACCCGATTGAAGCGCTGCGCCGCGAGTAGCACGACGGCCACGACTGAAACAGGCATCATGTCCGCATTTACAAAACAGTTCGCACTGATGCGAGAGACCGCCGCGATGGCGTTCGACACGCTGCGCAGCAACAAGATGCGCTCAGCGCTGACGGTGCTCGGCGTGGTCATTGGCGTGACCTCGATCGTCGGCATGACGTCGCTGATCCGCGGTTTTGACTCGTCGTTACGCGACTCAATCAGCTCGCTCGGTCCGAACACCATCTTCGTGCAGAAATTCGGCGGCCTCAGCTTTTCCTCGGGCAAGTCGTTCATGGAATTGATGCGCCGGCCGAACCTGTCGCTGGCCGACATGCAGGCCATCGAGCGGCTGGGTACCACGGTCGGCATGACCGACCTCTGGCTGGGCGCGGGACCAGGCCAGCCGCCCGTCCAGCGCATTTTCTACGGCGGCGAGCGGACACGCCCCCTCGGCATTCTGGGAACGACCGAAAAGTACGTCGACATCAACTTCGCCAAGATGGAATTTGGCCGGTCGTTCACCGAACAGGAAGTGCAGCGCGGCCGGCCGGTGGCGGTGATTGGCTACGGTCCCTACGATGCGCTGTTCGCGAAACGTGGCATCGATCCGATCGGCAAGACGGTCCGCATCGGCACGGTCGAATACACCGTGCTCGGCGTGGTCGGCAAGCGGCCGTCGCCGGGGGGGTTCGGCGGCGCTGACGATTTCGCGATCATGCCGTACACAACGTTCCGCAAACAGTTTGGCCACGAGCGCGTCCAGCGCGGGCCCATGGGCATGCCGATCATGATCGCCGTGCTGCCGCGCGAGGGCGTGGCGCGCGAGGAGACCATGCGCGAGGTGGAAGCGATCATGCGCATCCGCCACGGTCTCACGCTCGACAAGGAGAACGACTTCGACCTCGTCACCTCCGACGCCATTCTCGCGGTGTGGGATCAAATCTCGGCCGCGATCCTGCTGGCGCTGGTCGTCATTTCGTCGATCGCCCTGATGGTCGGCGGCATCGGCGTCATGGCGATCATGACAATTTCGGTGACCGAGCGTACGCGCGAGATCGGCATCCGCCTCGCCATCGGCGCGCGCCGGCGCGAGATCCTCGTGCAGTTCCTGATCGAGGCCGCGGTGCTGACGTCGGTCGGCGGCGTGCTCGGCGTGCTGATGGGCAGCACCATCGGCCTGGCGGTAAACCTGATTTCGGGCTTCCCCGTGTCCCTGCCCTGGTGGTCGTTTGCCCTCGGTCTGGGCTTCTCGGCTACCGTCGGCATCTTCTTCGGCATGCTCCCCGCCTGGCGCGCCTCGCGCATGGACCCGATCGAAGCCCTTCGATACGAATAGAAGACAACACGAAGATCACGAAGACCACGAAGCATTCTCTTGGGTTTCCCCAAAGGTTGACTTCGTGCCCGTCGTGTTGGCATTTTTGGCTTTCCCGCCAAGAGGCATATGATGCCTTTATCGGGCGTTGACCGCCCGGGAGGGTACCTCCGATGAAGGTCTACGACGCTGCCAGCATCCGCAATGTCGCCGTGGTGGGGCACGGCGGGTCTGGCAAGACGCAGTTGATATCGGCCCTGCTGTTCGACAGCGGAATGGTGAACCGCCTCGGCCTCGTCGACGACGGGACCACGGTGACCGACTACGACGAAGAAGAAATCGCCCGCAAGCACACACTCTCGGCCAGCCTCGCCTACGCTGAGTGGAACAAGACCAAAATCAACCTGATCGATACGCCTGGCTTCGGCAACTTCTTTGCCGATGCGCGCGCCGCGCTGCACGTGGCCGATGCCGCGATGGTCGTCGTGGACAGCGTCGCGGGTGTCGAAGTACAAACCGAGAAGGCGTGGGCGGCGGCCGAGGAACTCGCCCTGCCGCGCCTGATCGTGGTCAACCGCCTCGATCGTGACCGCGCCTCGCTGGAACGCACGCTCGACTCCGTGCGCCAGTCGCTGGGCCGCGCCATCATCCCCCTCCAATTGCCAATCGGCGAGGACAAGTTGTTTACCGGGATCGTCGACGTGGTGACGATGACAGCGTTCACGTTTGCGACCGATGGCTCAGGCGAGATGACCGAAGGCCAGGTGCCCGCTGCGCTCGCCGGTGCGGCTTCGTCGGCGCGCGAGGCGCTGATCGAGATGGTGGCCGAGGCCGACGAGTCGTTGATGGAGAAGTTCTTCGACGCCGGCACGTTGACGCAGGAGGAGCTGGTCAAGGGCCTGGCGACCGCGACGCGGGCCGCCCGGATCTTCCCGCTGCTCTGCGCGTCTGGCTTGCGAAACATCGGCGGGCAGCCCTTGCTCGAGGCCGCCCTCGCCTACCTGCCGTCGCCGGCCGAGCGGCCGTTCACGGCGCTCGTCAATGGCGAGACGGTCTCGCGGCCGGCCGACGAGAAGGTGCCCTATGCGGCGTTCATCTGGAAGACCGTGGCCGATCAGTTCGCCGGACGCATCACCGTGTTCCGCGTCTACCAGGGCGTGCTCAAGGCCGATTCAACCGTGCACAACTTCACGCAGGACAAGCCTGAGCGCCTGGGGCACCTGGTCGTGCTGCAAGGCAAGACCGCGACCAATGTGGACGCGCTCAAGGCCGGCGACCTGGGCGCCGTCGCCAAGCTCAAGGACACGCGCACCAACGACACCCTGGCTGAGAAGGCCGCCGGCATCACCTTTGCGCCGATCGTCTTCCCCGAAGCGGTGCTTTCGTACGCCATCGAGCCCAAGAGCCGCGGCGACGAAGACAAGATCAGCCCGGCCATGCATCGGCTCGAGGAAGAAGACGGCACCATTCACTACCAGCGCGATCCGCAGACGCATGAATTGCTGCTCGCCGGGCAGGGCCAGTTGCACATCGAGGTGACGGTCGCCAAGTTGAAGCGGCGCTTCGGCGTTGACGTCCTGCTGAAGCCGCCCCGCATTCCCTATCGGGAGACGATCACCATGCGGGTCGAAGCGCACGGCCGCCACAAGAAGCAAACCGGTGGCCACGGCCAGTTCGGCGACTGCAAGATCCGCATGGAGCCGCTGCCGCGCGGTAGCGAGTTTGAGTTCGTCAACGAGACGTTTGGCGGCTCGATCCCGAGGCAGTTTATTCCGGCCGTGGAGAAAGGTATCCAGGAGTCGCGGCTGCGCGGCTACCTCGCCGGCTACCCCGTCGTCGACTTCCGCGTCGTCCTCTACGACGGCTCGTACCACGACGTCGACTCGAACGAGCTGTCGTTCAAGACGGCGGGCTGGCTGGCGTTCAAGGAGGCTATGTCTAAGGCGCATCCGGTCTTGCTGGAGCCAGTGATGAACGTGGAGATCTACGCGCCGGGCGATCACGCCGGCGACCTGATGGGCGACCTGAACGGCCGGCGCGGCCGCATTTCAGGAATGGAAGCTAAGGGCCTGACCACCGTCATCAAGGCGCAGGTGCCGATGTCGGAGATGCTGACCTACGAGCAGCACTTGACGTCAGTCACGGGCGGGCGCGGGTCGTATCACATGGAGTACTCGCACTACGACGAGGTTCCGACGCTGATGCAGCAGAAGATTGTCGCCACGGCGAAGGCCGCGGGCCATCACGTCGGCGAGGAACCAGCCTAGCCAGTTACGCCGAGACGGACACGCCCAAGTCGTGGATAAGGCCGTCGGTGAGGCCGTAGATCCAGCCGTGTAACTTCAACTTCTGGTCGCGGCGCCACGCGTCCTGCACGATGGTGGTGCGCGCGATATTGCGCACCTGCTCGACCACGTTCAGCTCCGCCAGGCGGTTGATGCGGTCGTCCACATCGGCGAAGCTCAGGAGCTCGGCTTGGTGCGCCTCCTTGACGTCCTGCACGTGCTGTAGCCAGTTGTCGATCAGGCCGTGCGCGGTGCCATCGAGCGCGGCGCGAATGCCGCCGCACCCGTAGTGGCCGCACACGATGACGTGCTGCACCTTGAGGACGTCCACCGCGTACTGCAGCACCGACAGGCAGTTGACGTCGGTGTGCACGACCACATTGGCGACGTTGCGATGCACGAACAACTCGCCAGGGTCGAGGCCGACAATCTCGTTGGCCGGGACGCGGCTATCCGAGCAGCCCACCCACAGGTAGGCCGGATCCTGCTGTCCGGCCAGCCGCGTGAAGAAATGCGGATCGTTCTTGACCCGCTGGGCGGCCCACTTCCGGTTGTTGTCGAGGAGCGTCGTCACGGGTTCCATGCGTTCCGTATTTTACCGTCGGCGGGCGACCCATGTGGTCATCGAACGCTGGTCGTGGACCACGGTGGTCTTGATGGGGTCCAGCAGCTCGCCGCCGAGGCGGGCGGTCCAGTCAATCAGCGTGGCCGCATCGACCAGGTAGCGGTCGGAGCCGTCAGGCAGGCGATAGCGCCCGCCTCCGCTCACGCGCGCAGGCGGTGCGAGCTGCGGTGAGGCGGGCTCTGCCTGCAACTGGTCCTCTATCCCGATGGTCGACGCCAGCCGGGCGAAGAACACGCCACCTGGCTTGAGGACACGCCACAGCGACCGCAGCATGGCCTCAAAATGCGCGGCGTCCCGGGCAAAGTGCAACACGGCGCTCGCGACCACCACGTCGGCGCTGGCCTCGGCGAACGAAGTGTCTTCAATGGCTTCCACGCGAAAGTCCGATTCGGGTGCCAGGGCCCGCACCTCCGCAACCGCGTCCGGGTCCAGGTCGTTCCCGAACACGTCGAACCCCTGGCGCAGCAGGTAGACGAGGTTGCGCCCACCACCACAGCCGGCGTCGAACACCCGGACAGGCCCGCCTTCGCTCGCGCCGGGAGGGTCAGAGAGCTTCGGCGAGGTCTCGCCGTAGCGGCCTCCGGCCGCGGAGGCGGAGGCGGAGGCAAACCGTCCGCGCAGCAACTGATCGAAGACGTAGATGTCGATATTGCCGAACTGCTCGGCGAGCGGGGTTGTCATATCGGTCTCAGGTCCGGTTCCACCCACGAACGTCTCGCCACCGGCGAACCCAGCCGCCCTTCGGAGTAATGGTGCAGTGGCAGCTTTCGATCGCCATAGACCGCCAAGAGTTGCCGCGCCAGCCGGTCCAGGCCAAGTTTCCGATCGGCGGTCGCCAGGAACCGGTCAATCACCGTGACGTAGAAACGCGTCAGCGTCTCGTGATAGCCCGAGGTGTCGGTATTCGCCGTGCCGACGGATTCGTTATACGCCGAGATGCGCTGTCGCAGCAGCGGGAGCGCGGCGACGGCACCATGTGCATGGACGTGCCAGAGCCCCGCGCGCAAGTGCGCCTCGTGGGTCCATTCCGGCTTCGGCAGTGTCTGCTCGGTCAGTGCCCGAGCAATCCGCTCAGTCTCGGTCATCTCCCACCACAAACAGCAACAGGCCCCGATGGCGAACCACCGGGGCCTGTTGTCCCATATCTAATCGGCCTGAATCGGCGGCCTAGGCGCCGCCGGCCTTGCGCGGCGTCGAAGTCTGCTTCGACGCGCCGCGGGCAGGCGTGCTCGCCTTGGTCTTCGGGCCGCCGTCGACCTTCTTCTTCGAACCGCCGCCGATGCTCTTGGCCGCGGCCTTGAGGCGCTCGCCGACACTCTTCTTCGACTTGGGCTGTTCGCCAGCCGAGGCGGCTTCTTCGGCCGCCTTCTTCTCGGCTTCGGCCTTCTTGGGGTCGAACTCGCTGCCGAGCAACTCGATCAGCGCCATCTCGGCGGCGTCGCCGCGGCGGTGCCCGAGCTTGAGGATACGGCTGTAGCCGCCGGCGCGGTCCATAAACCTGGGCGCCAGCTCGTCGAACAGCTTGGTGACCACGGTCTCGTTGAGGACGTCACGCATCACCAGACGACGCGCCGACAGCGACACGCCCTTGGGATCGTTCGCCTTGACGCCACGCTTGGCAATCGTGATCAGCCGTTCAACGTAGGGGCGCAGCTCCTTCGCTTTCGGGACGGTCGTTTCGATCCGTTCGTGGCGAAGCAGGGCCTCGGCCTGGTTGCGAAGCAGCGCGGTGCGGTGCGACGTGTCCCGGCCGAGCTTGCGATGTGCATTTCGATGACGCATGACTGTTTACTCCGCCGCCGCCGAGTCGAGCTTCATGCCGAGGCTCAACCCCATCGACGTCAGGATCTCCTTGATCTCGTTGAGCGACTTGCGCCCAAAATTCTTCGTCTTCAGCATCTCGGTTTCGGTCTTGCCCACCAGCTCGCGAATGGTCCGGATGTTGGCATTCTTCAGGCAGTTGTATGACCGCACCGATAGTTCGAGCTCTTCGACGCTCTTGTCGAGGTGCTCGTTGGTGACGCCGACGCGCGGCGCTTCCGCGCCCGCTTCCGACGACTCGTCGTCCGCCTCATCGAGGCTGACGAAGATGTTCAGGTGATCGCGGATCAGCTTGGCCGACAGCGACACGGCGTCGCGCGGGGTGACTGAGCCGTTGGTCCACACTTCGATGGTGAGCTTGTCGTAATCGGTGGTCTGGCCGATGCGCGCGCCTTCCACCAGGTAGTTGACCTTCTTGACCGGCGAGTGGACCGAGTCGATCGGGATCCAGCCGATGCCGAGGTCTTCGTCGAAGTTGCGGTCGGCCGACACATAGCCGCGGCCGCGCTTCACGCGCAACTGCATGTGCAACCTGCCGCCTTCGGCGATGGTCGCGATGATGGCATCCGGCTCCAGGATTTCGATGTCGGCATCGGCTTCGATGTCCGAGGCACGCACCGGGCCAGGCTTGTCCTTCCGCAGCGTCAACGTCTTGGCGTAGTCGACGTGGCACGTCAGCGGCAACTGCTTGAGGTTCAGGATGATGTCGGTGGCATCCTCGACCACGCCCTTGATCGGCGAGAACTCGTGCATCACGCCGTCAATCTGCACCGCGGTGATGGCGGCGCCTTCGATCGACGACAGCAGCGCGCGACGCAGGGCGTTGCCAACCGTGGTGCCGAAGCCGCGCTCGAAGGGCTGCGCGTAGAAGCGGCCGAAACGATCGGTCAGCGTCTCGCGTTCGAACTCAAGGCGCTTGGGGCGCTGAAAACCTTTCCACAACATGGGATCTTTTCCTCTCGCTTACGGGCCGGATTGTTCCAGCCGCCAGGCCTGCGGGTAGTGACCACGTTCGCTCGCTGCAGGCCTGAGAGCTGCTGGAGCGTGGCTTGCGAAGAGAATAACGAATTGAGAATTACGAATAACAAAAGGGTTCGTTATTCGTAATTCGTTCTTCGTTATTCTCGCGTCTGCTACTTGCTGTAGAGCTCGACGATGAGCTGTTCCTGCACGGGCAGGTTGATCTGTTCGCGGGTCGGCACGCTGACGACCTTGCCGCCCATCTCGCCTTCGAGCGAGAGCCACCCGGGAATGCCGCGGCCCTTCACTTCTTCGGTGGCGTGAATGATGGTGGTGTTGGCGCGGCTGCCCTCGCGGACCGCCACGGTGTCGCCGGCCTTCAGCGAGTACGAAGGAATGTCGACCTTCTTGCCGTTGACCAGGAAATGGCCGTGACGAACCAGCTGGCGCGCCTGGGCGCGCGAGGTGCCGAGACCCATGCGGTAGACCACGTTGTCGAGACGCCGCTCGAGCAGCTGCAGCAGCGTCTCGCCGGTGATGCCGCCGCGCGTGCGGTCGGCCTGGGCGAAGTAGCCGCGGAACTGGTCTTCGAGCACGCCGTAGATGCGCTTGACCTTCTGCTTCTCGCGCAACTGGATGGCGTAGCCGACCATCTTCGCCTTGCGCAGGCGGCCGTGCTGGCCGGGGGGCATGTTGCGCTTTTCGATCGCGCACTTCTCGGTGTAGCAGCGCTCGCCCTTGAGGAACAGCTTCATGCCCTCACGGCGGCACAGGCGGCAAACGGGTCCGTTATATCGAGCCATAAATCAGTATCCAGTATCCAGTAGCAGTAATCAGACGCGGCGGCGCTTCGGCGGCCGGCAGCCGTTGTGCGGGATCGGCGTGACGTCGCGGATCGATCGCACCTCGAGGCCCGCCGTCTGCAGCGCGCGGATCGCCGACTCGCGGCCGGAGCCGGGGCCCTTGACCAGCACGTCGCACGAGCGCATGCCGAAGGTCTTGGCGGCGTTGGTCGCGCTGAGCGCCGCCTGGGTCGCCGCGAACGGCGTGCCCTTGCGCGAGCCCTTGAAGCCAATCGCGCCGGCGCTCGACCACGACACCACCGCACCCTCGGCGTCGGTGATCGTGATCAGCGTGTTATTGAACGACGCCAGCACGTGCACGAAGCCGTGATGGACGATGCGCTTCTCGCCGCGCTTCTTGAACGCCTTTTTTTTCTTGGTCGGTGCTTCCGCGCCGCCAGGAGTCTCTGCTT
>CAMBHC010000095.1 GCA_945866285.1 Candidatus Sulfopaludibacter sp. SbA3
CCGAAGCGAAGAAGCTGGCGCAGGCCCTTGCGGCCAAGGCGCCGATTGCGGTGCGTTTCATCATTGAGGCGGTCAACCAGGGTCTCGAGTCGCCGTTCGCGGCGGGCGAGTATCTCGAGACCTCGCTGTTTGGCACCATCGCCTCATCCGAAGATATGCGCGAGGGCACCAAGGCCTTCCTCGAAAAGCGCAAGCCCGTGTGGCAAGGCAAGTAATGCGCATCGCCATCGTCGTGGCCCGGTTCAACGATTTCATCACCGAACGCCTGCTCGAAGGCGCGACGGCGGCCCTGGCGGAGGCTGGCGTCAGCGGCGATGCGGTCGAACTGGTGCGTGTGCCTGGGGCTTTCGAGGTGCCCATGGCGGCGCAGCGTGTGGCCGAGACCGGTCGGGTTGAAGCGGTGATCTGCCTCGGGTGCCTGATTCGTGGGGCGACGCCGCACTTTGAGTACATCGCGTCGGCGTGCGCGAATGGCATCACGGCGGCGGCCGCAAGCACCGGGGTGCCGATGGCCTTCGGCGTGCTGACGACCAATTCGGCGGAAGAAGCGCTCGAGCGCGTCGCGCCTGGGCCGGCTCACAAGGGCCGCGAGGCGGCCGAGGCGGCCCTGGAGATGGCGCAGCTGTTTGCACGACTTGGGGATGGCCGCTCGTGAGCCTGGAGAATCCTGACGCCGAATCGCGCTGGACCGGCCGTCACAATGCCCGCGCGGCCGCCCTGCAAGCCCTCTACGAGTGTGAAATCGGCGGCCTGACGCCGCAGCAGGCCCTTGGTGTGCTGCATCACGCCGGACCGCCTGACGTGACCGATCCCGGAGAATCCGAACACGCCTTCGTGATCGCACTCGTCAAGGGCGCCATTGCCAACCGCGTGGCGCTCGATGAGCGGATCGGCGATGCCGCCAAGAACTGGCGCGTCGAACGCATGGCCGTCCTCGACCGCCTGGTGATGCAACTGGCCGTGGAGGAGATGATGAGCCATCGCGAGAGTCCTCCTCGCGTGGTCATCAGCGAGGCAATTGAACTGGCGCGCTCGTACAGCGGTGAAGAAGCCGCCAAGTTCGTGAACGGCGTCCTCGACGGCGTGTTTCGCAAGTTGAAGGACGAAGGACTCGTGGCCGAGTAGGAAAAATGAGTAACGAAGACGAACAGACCCGGCAGCGCAAGGCCAACCTCGAGGCGATCGTTGCCCTCGGCTTTGCCGCCTACCCGAACAAGTTCGACACCACCCACACGGTGAGCCAGCTGGTTGACGGTTATACCGCCAAGACCGCGGCCGAGCTTGAGAACCCGAAGGTCGAGACCCTCGCAGCCGGCCGTGTCGTCGGCATCCGCAGTTTTGGCAAGGCCGCGTTCCTGGTGATTTCCGACGGCCGCTCGCGCCTGCAGGTCTACGTCCGGCAGGACGTGCTCAGCGAGCGCGACTACCAGATGGCGAAACTGCTCGACGTGGGTGACCAGGTCGGCGTCAGCGGACACCTGTTCCGGACCAAGACGGACGAGCTGTCGATCTGGGCGGGGAAGCTGGAATTCCTGTCCAAGTGCTTTCTGCCGTTGCCAGAGAAGTGGCACGGCCTGCAGGATGTGGAGATTCGGTACCGGCAGCGCTACCTCGACTTGATCGTCAATCCCGATGTGCGTCGGGTATTCGAAATCCGCACGCGCGCGGTGTCGGCGATCCGCGACTTCCTGACGACGAACGGGTTCCTCGAAGTCGAGACGCCGATGATGCAGCCGATTGCCGGTGGCGCGCTGGCGCGGCCCTTCGTCACGCACCACAACACGCTCGACATGAAGTTGTACCTGCGCATTGCGCCGGAGCTGTACTTGAAGCGGCTCACCGTCGGCGGCATCGAGCGGGTCTTCGAAATCAACCGCAACTTCCGCAACGAAGGTATTTCGACGCAGCACAACCCGGAGTTCACGATGCTCGAGTTCTACTGGGCCTACGTGGACTACCTGCGCTTGATGACCTTCACCGAGGAGTTGCTCTCGACGGTGGCGCAGCAGGTGGTCGGCACGACGGCCCTGCCGTTTGGTGACCACGTGGTCAACCTGTCGGCGCCCTTCCGCCGGTTGTCGCTGCGGCATGCGGCGGCGGAGAAAGCAGGCGAGAAGCTGGGCCGTACCGTGACCGTGGACGAGCTGCGGCAGGTGGATTCCGCGCGCGCCATCGCCAGGCAGCTGGGAGTGGACGCCCCCAAAGGGGCCGGCGCCGGCAAGATTGCCAGCAATATCTTCGAAGCGCTGTGGGAGAAGGACCTGATCCAACCCACCTTCGTCCACGATTTCCCGACCGAAGTGTCGCCGCTGTCAAAGCAGCGCCCCGACGATCCCGACACCGTGGAGCGCTTCGAGCTCTACATCGGCGGCTTCGAAGTGGCCAATGCCTTCAGCGAACTGAACGATCCCTACGAGCAACAGCGCCGCTTCGAGGCGCAACTAACCGACCGCGCGGCCGGCGACCAGGAAGCGCACGCCATGGACGAAGACTATGTGCGCGCGCTGGAGTACGGCATGCCGCCGGCCGGTGGCGAAGGCATCGGCATTGATCGGCTGGTCATGCTGCTGTCCAACTCCTCCTCGATTCGTGACGTGATCCTGTTCCCGCTGATGCGCCCCCGCGCCGACGAACAGCCGAAGGCCGAAGGCTGAAGGCTGTAGTCTAAGGGGAGCATGCCGTTCGAACTCCAGGTCGCGCTGCGCTATTTGCTGGCCAAGCGACGCCAGGTGTTCATTTCCGTCATCTCACTTGTCTCGACCATGGGCGTCACCGTTGGCGTGATGGCCCTGGTCATCGCGCTGGCGCTAATGACGGGACTGCAGCAGGAACTGCAGGCGCGCATTCTCGGCTCGTCGGCGCATGTGTTTGTGTGGAAGCCCGCCGGCATCACCGACTACCACGCTGAAGTGGCCAGGCTGCGCGCCGTGCCCGGCGTGATTGGCGCGGCACCCGCCGTCGAAGGCAAGGCCATGATCACGAGCGCCAGCGGCGAAGGCTTCGTCATGGTCAAGGGCATCGACCCGGCCCTTGAGCCGTCGGTGACCGACATCGGCAAGGTCTTGACCGACGGGTCGCTCGATCACCTGACGCCGCCATCGGAAGACGAGTTTCCCGGCATCGTGCTGGGCAAGGATCTGGCCGGGTCGCTTGGCGCGATGGTTGGAGACACGGTCACGCTGCTCACGCCGAACGGCACACTGTCACCGATGGGGGTGATGCCGCGGCAGCGACGGTTCAAGGTCGTTGGTACGTTTCGACTCGGCCTGTACGAAGTGGACAACGGGACCGGCCTGGTCTCGCTTGATGCCGGCATGCGGGTGGCCGGCACCGACCGCGTCGCGCGCATTGAGTTGAAGGTCGCCGACGTGTACGACGCGCCGCGCATCGCCGATCAGATCGCCGCCGACTTTGGCACCGAGTACGTGACGTCGGATTGGGGCGACCTGAACCAGCAGCTCTACTCGGCACTGCTGCTCGAGAAGATCGGCATGGGGATCGGCATCGGCTTGATCGTGATGGTCGCCGCCTTGAACATCGTCGCGTCGCTGATCCTGCTGGTGATGGAGAAGACACGCGATATTGCCATCCTGAAGACGATGGGGGCGTCGTCGAAGAGCATCACACTGATTTTCCTGCTGCAGGGCAGCATCATCGGGGTACTGGGCACGCTGGTCGGTGCGATCTTGGGCACGACAGCGGCGTATGTGCTCGATCGCTACAAGTTGATCACGATTCCCAGTGACGTCTACCAGGTGAGCTACCTGCCGTTCAAGTTGCTGCCGTGGGACTTGTTCACGGTGGTCGTGGTCGCCATCTTCGTCTGCTTCCTGGCCACGCTCTACCCGTCGCGCCAGGCGGCGCGCCTCGATCCCGCGCAGGCGCTGCGATATGAGTGACGCGTTCATCACGGTTACGGGGCTCAACAAGTACTACAGCGTCGCGGGCAACCGGCTGCACGTCTTGCGCGACCTCGACCTCACCGTCGCGCAGGGCGAGATGGTGGCAATCATGGGCGCCTCCGGTGTCGGCAAAAGCACCCTGCTGCACGTCATGGGCGGGCTCGACACCATTGACGGCGGCAGCATCCGCGTCGGCGAGCACGATGTGACCGGGATGGGCGATGATGCGCGGGTCGCATTTCGGAATCGCCACATCGGCTTCGTCTTCCAGTTCCATCACCTGCTGCCGGAGTTCACCGCGCTCGAGAACGCGATGATGCCGATGCGCATTGCACGGCTCCCGGTGGCTGAGGCCCGTCCCCGTGCTGAAGCGCTGCTGCGGCGGGTCGGACTTGGTGAGCGACTGGACCATCGGCCAGGGATGTTGTCGGGCGGCGAGCAACAGCGGGTGGCGGTGTCACGCGCGCTTGTCATGCAGCCGTCGCTGCTGCTGGCGGACGAACCCACCGGCGACCTGGACGAAGCCACCGCCGACTCGTTGCACCAGTTGCTGCGCGCCATGCACGCGGAGTTCGGGCTGACGGCGGTGATCGCCACCCACAACCCCAGGCTCGCGGCGCAGTGCGATCGCACGCTGAGGCTCGAGGGCGGCCGGTTGATTTCGGCCTAGCGGCCCCGCCGCAGCGTCGCGACCTCCATGGCAGCCAGCAGCGCCATGGCGCCGCCGCGGTCATCGGCGCCGTTCACCACAGGCCGGTTCAAGTAGTAATCCTTCGTCGGGCCCGCACCCGTCCCTGAGCAGACATCGCGCACGGTGCCGTCGGGCATCACCCGCGCCGCCACTGCCGCCCAACCCTTGTCGATGATCGGCAGGTAGGTCGTCCGGTCGATCCAGCCGGCAGCCACGCCGCGCGACAGGGCGGCGACAATCATGGCCGTGGCGGTCAGTTCGCGGTAGCTCGTCGGCTCATCGATCACCTGCTGCCAGCTGCCATCGTCTGACTGGTATTTCACCAGGGCGGCGACGTGCGTGCGATAGATGTTTAGCAGCGCCGGATGCGACGACCCGGCGGGGAGATGCGTGAGGGCCTCCGTAACGCCAAGCAGCGCGAAGCCGTTGCCGCGTCCCCACGCATGCGGACCGTCAGCGGCATGAATGAACAGGCCGTCAGGGCGTTGCAGCTGGTTGGCGTAGGTCGTGAGCATGGTGCCCAGCCGCGCGGTCCAGCCGCTGTTGCCCGCCCGCGAAAGCACGGCTCCGGCCATGAACATGTCGTCGGTCCAACTGGTCGCGAACCGGTAGGTGCCTTCGGGTGTGTCGGTGATGAAAGCGGCCACCTTCTGCCCCAGCGCCCCGGCATCGGCGTTCTTGTCGAGCGTCGCGGCGTCGAAGAACGCCAGGGCACCCGCGAGGCTGGTCAGGCGATAGGGCTCGGCGATGGCGGGCGTCTGGCCGCTGATGAAGGCCTGCATGTCCTTCATCGCCTTCTCGCGCCACTGAGCCTCTCCGGTCATCGCCGAGAGGCGGAGGCTGCCAGACCATGCCAGGGCCGGGATGTAGCTCATGATGGGTTGGGCCGGGTATTTCGCGGCCAGGACGCGGGCGATTGCCAGCGGATCGGCCGGATTCATGCCCGGCGTTTGTGCCGCGACAGGTGCCCCCAAAAAGGTAAAGACCAGGGCGGTCAGGATCGTAAGAGTCTGCATATGCCACGTCATGATTGGTGGCATCCTACACCCGCGCTGCCGGCAGAGGGGCAGACAAGGAGCAGACATGATTCGTAGAGCCGTATTAATTCTCGTGTGCGCGGTGCTTGTGGCCCCGGCGTTGGCCTGGGCCCAGGAAGGCCAGGCGTTTCTCGGTGACTGGGTGCTGACCATCGAAGGCCGGCGCGGTCCGCAGGAGCGGCCGCTGAACATCACGGCGACCGCCGGCAAGATGACGGCGGAACTGGGCGGTGGCCGCGGCGGCCCAACCGCGATCACCGACATCACCGCCAAGGGGTCGGACCTGATTCTCAAGTGGAACCAGGAAGGCCCGCAGGGCGCGATCGATGTCGTGATGACCTTGACGTTGAAAGACGGCGCGTTGACCGTAAAGCAGGACATGGCCGGCGGCCAGTTCAGCCAGACCGGCACCGGCAAGAAGAAGGGCTAACGACCGCCAGCCGGCGCGTACCAGCGCCGCAATTGCGCTTCGAGTTCGGCGGACGCGACGAACAGGTCCGCCGGATATCGGCGATACGCCAGCATCGCCTGGAAGATCACGAAGCGCTCGTCGAAATTCGCCGCCAGTCCCGCCAGATACTGCAAGCGCAAATGCCGCTCGCGGTTGATCTCTGCATCGGCCAGCCACGGCGCCAACTCGGATCCCCTGCCCGCATACGTCGACAGGATACTGGCCGCTGACGGCAGCGACACGTCCGCGAGCGATTGCTGCACTGCAGGGCTCGCCGCGAGTCGCTGATCGATGGCGGTCTGGCTGATCGGCGCCGGCGCGACGCGGCCCAGCGCGACCAGGTCGTAGCCTTCTTCCAGCATGTCGGGATTCCACAGCGTGGTGTCGGGAAACACCTGCGCAAACGTGGCGATCTCACTCTTGACCGAGCGGGTGTCGGTTTCGTACAGCGGAATCCACTGGGTGACCACGCCGCCAGGGTTGAGGTGCGCGCGGGCCAACTGCAGATACTCGAGCGAATAGAGGGTGGCCGCGCCCCGCACCCATGGATGGATCGGGTCCGACGTGATGATGTCAAAAGTCTCCTGCGTGGTCTGCAGAAAGTGTCGCGCATCGTCGAAGATCAGCTCCACGCGCGGGTCGTCGAAGACATGGTGGTTCTCTTCGCCGAAGTAGGCGCGCGCGCTCCGCGGCACCATGGGCTCGATCTCGCAGACGACAATGCGTTCCACTTCGGGGTGGATGGAGAGTGCGCCCGCCGTGACGCCGGCGCCGACGCCGACGATCAGAATCGAACGTGGGTTCGGATGCACCAATGCCGGCACGTGGCCGAGCATCCGCTCGAGCCGCATGTCCACGTCGAGGTCCGAGGCCTCGACCTTGCCAGCAATATGAAACTGACGCGTGCCGCCGATATGCTCGGTCACGGCCACCGATGAGGTGGCGCCCTCCGCGAGGTAGAGGAAGCTCTTGATTGATGCCCACGAGTTGACGGAGCGGCCATAGGCGATGAGCCGGCCGGGCACGGCCGGCACGATCGCCACGGCGACTGCGGCCACGGCGACGGCCGCGCTGATCGACACGCTGCGGCGCTGGCCGGCGAGCGTCCACAGCAGACCCAGTCCCGCCATGGCAGCGACCACCACGAGGGACTGCTGGGCGACCTGGCTGCCGACGACCGGGATGCCGATCAGTGTCAGGGTGAGCGTGCCAACAAGCGCGCCTGCCGTGTTGATGGCGTTGATGCGCGAGACGTGCCGCGTGAGGTCGCCCGCGCCCCTGACCGCCAGTGTGAGCGGAAAGCTGGCACCCCAAAGCAGCGTGGCTGGCAACAGCGCGACCGCGCAGCGGAGCGCATCAAAGGCGAACGCGTACGACGGCGTCACGCGCACCCACGGCAGAAAGTCCTTCGTCGGTTGCCATAGTGGCAACGCGTTCACGATCATCCAGGCGCCGAAGCCAATCGCCGCCGCGAGCAGCAGTTGAACGCGGCCGAGCCACAATACCGGTTCGCTCGAACGGCGGCCCAGTGCCGATCCGGCGAGGCTGCCGGCGCCGAGTCCGGCCAGGAAGACCGCAAGGATCAGCGAGAAGGTGTAGACGCTGGCGCCGAAGAGCAGGGAGAGCTGGCGTGTCCACACCACCTCGGCGCCGAGCGCCGTGAAGCCAGACAGGGCCGCGACGACGTAGATCGGCACTAGCGAGGGTGCTAGGGGTGCCAAGGGTGCCAAGGGTGCCAGGGGTGCCAGGGGTGCGGATGCCCGAGAGGCCGAGCGGGTTGCCATCGCCCAGGCGGCGATGGCGACGGCGATGTTGATCACAACCGCGACGGCGCCGGCAATGACCGTGTCGTACACGCGCAGCAAATAGAAGCCGGCCAGCACCGTGCCGACCGCACCGCCGGCGAGGTTGGCCGTATAGATCAATCCGGTCTGTGATGCGCCGTCGCGGGTGGTGCCGAGCCACCTGGCCGCGATGGCCAAGGTTGCGCCCATCAACATCGTGGGTGGCGCGAGCACCAGCGCGCACACCAGCCCGCGCAACAAGACGCCACCATAGCCGTAGCCGACGGCTGCGACATACGCCTGTTGCACGACCGGCAAGAGCAGCGGAATCAGCAAGCCGCACACGCCGATGCCAGCTTCAAGCGCGGCGATCACGCGCAGCGGATGAGCAGCGGCCGGCAGCAGACGCGGGAGCCCGGCACTGCCAAGGGCCATGCCGCCCATGAAGCTGCACAGCAGCACCGCCACCGAAATGGACGAAGCCCCGACCACCAGCTGAACCAGGTGAAACCAGACCGTCTCGTAGATGAGGGCGGCGCAGCCGCTGGCGAAGAAAAGCAGGACGAGAGGGCGGACCAGCATGCGCCTGTGGATTGTATCCGCCGTGTTGAGGCGTGCCGCGGACTTGTACCTTCGGCAGCGCCAGGCCGGCTCCATTTCGGCTGCTTACCTGAACGCCTACGCTGACAAACCCGCACCCGGCGACGAGTGTGCGGGCTGGCGCCGCCTCGCGGACCTGGCGGCCGATGGAGTGACAC
>CAMBHC010000096.1 GCA_945866285.1 Candidatus Sulfopaludibacter sp. SbA3
GCGCGCCACGCACCACTTCATCCGCGAGATCCAGGTGGAAGTGGCTGGCGCCGCCGAGGTCCGACAGCAAGTGCGTCAGGTTGTTGCCGAACAGGAAGCTCGCGGTCGGCGCGAGGCGGCTCGGCAGGTCGGTGTAGCCCAGGATGTGGACGCCGTATTTCTGCACCACGCTGCCGGGTTCGGTGAGCGCGCAGTTGCCGCCGTTCTCGGCGGCCAGGTCGACGATCACCGATCCCTTCTTCATCCCCTTCACCATCTCCTCGGTGATCAGGATCGGTGCCGGCCGGTTGGGAATCAGCGCAGTCGTGATGATGATGTCGACGTCCCGCGCCTGGGCGGCAAACATCTCCATTTCGGCCTTGATGAAGGCGGGACTCATTTCCTTGGCGTAGCCGCCCGTGCCCTCGCCGTCTTCATGCACGTTGAGTTCAATGAACTCCGCGCCCATGCTCTTCACTTGCTCTTTCACCGTCGGCCGCGTGTCGAAGGCGCGGACGATGGCGCCCATGCCGCGCGCCGCGCCAATCGCCGCGAGTCCGGCCACGCCGGCGCCGATCACCAACACCTTGGCGGGCGCCACGCGCCCGGCCGCGGTCATCTGGCCCGTGAAGAAACGCCCGTAGAAGCTGGCCGCTTCGACCACGGCGCGGTAGCCGGCGATGTTGGCCATCGACGACAGCGCATCCATCTTCTGCGCGCGCGAGATCCGCGGGATCTGGTCGACGGCAATCGCGGTCGCCTTGCGTGCCGCCAACCGCTCGATGATGTCCGTGTTCTTGCCCGGATGCAGGAAACAGATGAGGGTGCCGCCCTCGCGGATGAGTTCGGCCTCGTGCACACCCAGGCCGGGATGCGCCGTGGGCGGCTGCACCTTCAGGACGATGTCGCCGGCCTGCCAGATCTCGCGCGTGCCGGTTATGACCTCGGCGCCGGCCGCCGCATAGTCGTCGTCGCCGAACGAGGCGGCCGCACCGGCGTCGTGTTCGACCGCGACACTGAAGCCCAGCTTGACGAGTTTGGCGACGTTTTCAGGGGTGACTGCGACCCGGCGTTCTCCGGGGCGGCATTCTTTCGGGACGGCGAGCTTCATCTGTGAGGGGATTCTAGCAGGAGAGCTGTCTAACAGGAGCCGAAGAGATGAGGAGTTAGGCTTTTCAAATTCCTGGACTCCTGAACGTCTTGTCTCCTGCTATCTCTTGATCTGCTACGCCAGCTTCAGCCGGAACTCCCGCTGGAGCAATACCAGGTTCAGTGCCATCTGGAGCGTCGTCGAGACCACCGTCAGCCACCAACTCCAGGTGAGGGCGACCTCGGGTCGGTGTGACAGCACGATCGCCGGGACGATGCTCACGACCATCCGCAGCGCCGAGGTCGCGAGCGACGGCAGCGTATTGCCCATGCCCTGGAACATGCTGGCCGACACGAAGGTGATGCCCGACGCCACGAAGTTGATGGTGACGACGTGCAGGTAGTCCACGCCCACGTGGATGACTTCGGGATCCGAGCTGAAGAGCCGGACCAGCAGCGGTGCCGCGAGGTAGATGCCCACGCCAAGGGTCAGCATGGTCACCGCCGCAATTGACGCCGCCGTCTTGAAGACGGCGCGGACCCGCTCACCCTTCTTGGCCCCAAAGTTCTGCCCCGCCACCGGCGCGACCGCGAAGCCGAGCGCCACGATCGGCAGGAACGCCGACTGCACAATCCGGAAGCCGATGCCAAACCCGGCCTGCGCCGCCGCGCCGAAGCGGCGGCTGATCACATAGACGACGACCATGTACACGCCCATCAAGCCGAACTCGACGCCGGCCGGCAGGCCGATCTTCAACAGCTGTCCCCAGACCCGGAACTTGGGGCGCCAGTCGGCCGGGTGGAAGCGGAGGTACGCGTCGCGATCCAGGAAGTAGTACGAGAGCCAGATCACGCCGACGACGATCGCCACGAACGTGGCGACGGCCGCCCCGCTCACGCCCATTGCCGGGAACGGACCCCAACCGAAGATCAGAACCGGCGCCAGCACGATGTTGATGATCACCGTGCCGGTTTGCACGATCATCCCCGGCTTGAAGTTACCCGTGCCGCGCAGCGCCGCGCCCATGGCAACCATGGCGAACTGCAGCGCCATGGCGGGAATGAACCACAGCAGGTATTCCCCGGTCAGCGTCTGCATGGTGGCGTCGGCGCTGAGCGCGGCCGCGTACGACGTCCGGAACAACATCGCAATCGCGAGAAAGATCACGCCGGCAACCATCGACAGCACTTGCGACTGGTTGAACAGATGGGTGGCCAGGCTGTGCTCCTTCCGCCCGGCCGCGTGCGACACGACCGTCGTGGTGCCGACCCCGAGCATCTGCGAGATCGCCAGCACCACGAACGAGAGGTTGGCGCTGATGCCGACGGCCGCGACCGCCTCGGTCCCGAGACGGCCGACCCAGTAAAGATCGATCAGCACGTAGAGGGACTGAAAGACCATGCTGACGAGCATGAAGCTGGTGGTCTTCAGGAGGTGCCCGGTAAGGGAGCCGCCGGTGAGGTCCTGCATGATCGCAGGGATTATATTCGGTCAATCTGCACGGCGACCGGCTCGCGGGCCGTCACCTGGAACTGCTGCAGGATCTCGTGCTGCCGGAAGGTGAAGATTCGCGCGAGGTCGCGTTTCACCATCAGCCCATGCATGAGCGCGCCGCCGATCGGCGAGTAGAGCACGGTGTCTTCGACCAGCGTGCCGCCGTCAACCGCGGTGAAGGTGTGCGTGTGATGCCAGCGCCAGTACGGGCCCCACACCTGCTCGTCAACGAACCGCGCTGGCGGCGACCAGTCGCTGATGCGCGTGCGCCACGGCACCGGCAGGCCGCGCACGATGATGAGGTAATCGATGATCGCGCCCGGCCGCATCGTGATCGGTTGCGGCGTCCGGATGCGAAAACTCAGCCACGGCGGTGTCAGCTTCTGCAGGTTGCCGGCATCGGCGAAGAACGCAAATGTGTCGTCGAGCGGCCGCGCCACGAACAGCCGGGTGGTGAGCCTATATTGGGCCATCGTTATTGAGACGCCATTGCCGGAACCTGCGGTGCAACTTAGCCCTGGAAGGTGGCCACAATCTCGCGGACCTCGCGCACGAATCGGTCGGTCGAGAACCGCGCGGCCCTTGCCGCAAGCGCACCGCCAAGCCGCGCCTGCGCCACCGGATCCGCCAACACCGCGCTGATCTTCGCCGCCGCGTCGTCTTCGGAGGCATACATCAGCGCCGGCTCATAGCCGACAATCTCCATCTGACCGCCGCCGTCTGGCACCCACACGATCACGCCGGAGCGCGCCATCTCTGCCGGCGCCATGCCGAAATGTTCTTCACGCATCCCATGAATGCCGTATCGGTGCGCACCCATGAGCTCGCGCAATTCATCGCGGCTGACATCCTGGCGAAACTGAATCCAGTCGCCCAGCGATCGCGCCAGCAATTGCAGGCTGGCGAAGTACTGAGCGGAGTGGCGGTCCGAAGTGCCGACGATGGTCAGCCGCAGGCCTGGGGTGGTGGCGCGCACACGGACGAGGATGCGCATGACGCGCTCGTATTCCTTCTCCGGCGAGATGCGGCCGACGGCGAGAAAGTGCGGCGCGCGCTCGGTCCACGGCCGACCGGGGCCGGGATCGGCAACTGGCGGATAAAGCGTGCGCGGCTGGCCACCGAGAAGGTGGCGGACGTGCTCGCCGGCCCAATCAGAGTTCACGAGTGTCACGTTCGACCGCATTCGCGCCAGCGAGAAGCCCGCCACGCGGTCGGCGATTACGTAGTACGCGGCCAGGGGCGCCTTGGCCTGGTGATACCAGCGCAGGTCGACGACGGGCCGCGGCCGCAGGTACGACGGATAGTTGATGTACTGGATGCCACGCCGGCCGAAGTCGGTCTCGTTGTAGGCGCCGAAGAGGACATCAAACCCGGCACTCACCTTGCGTGTGTAGCGCATCAGCAACGACAGCTTCACCAGCGTGGCCGGTGTCGGGAGCACGTCAGGAACGAGCCGCCACGCGCGGGGCACCACGATGGTGTCGAAGTCACTGCGGTGGAGATGGGTGCCGAAGAACCGGTTGATCGACCCGACCTCCACCGGCTGCCACGACAGCACCGTGACCCGATATTCGGGTAAGAGCGCCTGTAGGACCCACGCTGCGAGGCCGTTACTGCCACCTGGCGGCTGCAGGGACGGCTGCACCAGCAGGACGCGCTTCATCGCGCCTGCGCCGTCGACAGCGCGAACACCGACAGCACGGCGGTCACGCCGTAGAGAATCAGCACCGTTCGGCGTGGGGACCAGCCAAGTGCCAGCAGGCGGTGATGGATGTGTTGGCGATCGGGTTCCACCAGTTGCCGCAACGCCGTCACCAGTGACGCCGGTCCGTTGGTCGGTCGCGCCAGGCTGCGCCGGAGGATGGTGGTCATGATATCGGCGAGCGGGAGCGCGAAGATCAACAGCGGCACACCCGTGGCCAGTGCCGTGGCGCCTTTCTGCCAGCCGGCAATGGCGGTCGTCGCCAGCAGAAAACCAAAGAGCAGGCTGCCGCTGTCGCCGAGAAAGATCGACGCGGGTGAGAAATTGAAGAATAAGAAGCCGACCGCGGCGCCAACCAGCGTCGCCAGTAGCATCGCCTCAGCCGAATGGCCGCGCATGATGAGGACCAGTCCGCACGCCGCGCCGGCGATTGCGGCGATGCCGCTGGCCAGGCCGTCAATGCCATCGATCAAGTTGAAGGCATTCGTCAGGCCGACGATCCACGCGGCGGTGATCGGCCATGCCAGCCAGCCGAGTTGCCACGACATGCCGAGCAATGTGACACGCTCGATCAGCAGGCCCGCGGTCATCACCAGCACCGCCGCTGAGACCTGGATGGCAACCTTGGTTCCCGCACCGACACCACGCAAATCATCCAGGAGGCCGATCCCGAAGATCAACGCGCCGGCTGCCGCCAACGGCTGGAGTGCCGGCCAGATTGCTGGGCCGAAATCTTCCGGCCGCCACAGGCTGACGAGTATTATCGCCATCACCATGGCGGCGACCACCGCCACGCCGCCCAACCTCGGCACCGATTGAGGATGAACCTTCCGGCCTCCCGGGGCGTCGACCAGTCCGAGTTGAATCGAGCCTCGCGAGACCAGCGGGGTCAAGAGCAGGACCAGGACCGCGCTACTGAGGCTGAGCAGCAGGTAAACCGTCACATGCGAACCGCCGTTATCGTACTCGGAGATTTAGGCCGCAGCCCGCGAATGCAGTATCACGCCGTCTCGCTGGCCGATGCCGGGCATGATGTCGACCTGGTCGGCCTCGAGGGCGCACCACCCATGCCGGCAGCGGCCAGTCACCCGCGGATCACGTGTCATCGTCTGCCAGACTTCGCGTTTCAGGGACGGGCCACGGGCGGTCTCAACCGCTTCGTCGCCGGCTCGCTGGCGCGGGTCGTGGGGCAGGCCCGGCACCTCTTCACGCTGTTGATGCGATTGCCGAAGGCGGACGTGGTGCTGGTGCAGAATCCGCCGGCCGTGCCGACGCTGGCGGTGGCCTGGCTGGTGGCGCGATGGCGCGGCTCGCGGCTCGTGATCGACTGGCACAACCTGTCGCACACCGTCGCGGCCATTCGGCTGGGTGAATCGCATCGCGCGGTGAAGGCCATCGCGCGGAGTGAGCGGCGTTGGGCGCGACGCGCCGATGGTCACCTCGCCGTATCGAAGGCTCTTGCGGCCTGGCTGTCGAGCCACGACGGCATCACCGCCGCGGTCGTCTACGACCGGCCTGTCGCGGCCTTCAGTCGCACGATGCCGTCTGCCGCGGTGCCGATGTGGACGAAGCTGGCGGCTGACGCCGGGCTCCCCGTCGACCGCTTGCCACTCGTCGTCTGTCCGACCAGTTGGACGCCGGATGAGGATTTCGGTCTCTTGCTCGAGGCATTGGAGCGCGCCGACCGCCAGCTCGCTCGTAGAGGCGGGTCTTCAGACCCGCCTGCCAAGTCAGACTCGCCTGCGCCCGTCCTTGCCGTCATCCTCACTGGCCGCGGCGCGCTGCGCGAGTCGTTCGAGGCGCGGCTGGCGCGGCGAGCCTTTTCGGCCATCGCGGTCAGGACGATGTGGCTGGAGCCTGCCGACTATCCGGTGGTGATCGGCATGGCCGACCTCGGTCTCTGCCTGCATCAGTCTTCGTCCTGGCTGGACCTGCCCATGAAGGTCGCCGATTTCCGCGGCGCTGGCGTGCCCGTGGCAGCGTTTGACTACGCGCCGGTGCTGGGTGAAGTGCTGACTAACGGTCGCGAAGGAATCACCTTTCGCGGTCCGGGAGAGCTGGCCAGCATCCTCGTCAGCGTAGCCACGAAGGCCACTGATCCCACATCGGCGCTGAACCGATCGCAGGCGTGGTTGTTCGAGAATCCTGCCGAGCGGTGGGACACGCAATGGCTGGTCGCAGCCCGGCCCGTGCTGGTACCTGACGGTGCAGCCTAATGGTTTAGCGTCCGGCTTTAGCCGGACCTGAGGGGATTCGGCCGGCAGTAAGATGGAGTTAGCCCCTATGCTGCCCATCACCGAGATTGCCGCCCGACTTGGCCTGTCCGACGACCTGCTCGAACCGTATGGCCGCGCCATCGCCAAGATTCGCCTGGAAGTGCTCGACCGCTTTCCGAAGCAGCGGGGCAAGCTGATCCTCGTCACCGCCATTACGCCCACGACCAGCGGTGAGGGCAAGACCGTCAACACCATCGGCATCACGCAGGGACTGGTGAAGCTCGGACACCACGCCGTCGCCGCGTTGCGCGAGCCGTCGCTCGGCCCGGTGTTCGGCATGAAGGGCGGCGCGACCGGTGGTGGCCAGGCGTCCCTTGTGCCGCTCGACAAGATTAACCTGCACTTCACCGGCGACTTTCACGCCATCACCGCGGCGCACAACCTGCTCGCGGCGCTGCTCGACACGCACCTGCACTTCGGTAACGACTTGCGGATCAATCCGCAGGAAATTCTGTGGCCGCGCTGCATGGACATGAACGACCGCGCGCTGCGGCGCATTGCCACCGGTCTCGGTGGGCGCGAGAGCGGGCCCGCACGCGAAACCGGATTCGTGATTACCGCGGCGTCGGAGATCATGGCCATTCTCGCCTTGTCGGAGGGCCGCGCCGACCTCCGCCAGCGCCTGTCGCGGATCGTCGTGGGCTTCAACTACGACGGCGCACCGGTCACGGCGGCCGACCTCAAGGCGGTCGGCCCGATGATGGTGTTGCTGAATGACGCCGTGTTGCCGAACCTGGTGCAAACCACCGAGGGCGCGCCGGCCATCGTGCATTGCGGGCCGTTCGCGAACATCGCGCATGGTACGAGCAGCGTGCTGGCGCAACGCATCGGACTCCATCTCGCCGACTATGTCGTCAACGAGACCGGGTTTGCCGCGGACCTCGGTGCCGAAAAATTCTTCGACCTGGTCATGCCGATGTGCGGTCATGTGCCCGCCGCGGCCGCGGTGATCGTCACGCTCAAGGCGCTGCGTGCACAGGGCGGCGCGCCAGATGGTCCACTCGATTCGGGCTTTCCCAATCTCGCGCGGCACCTCGACAACCTGAAGCGCTGGGGTGTGCCGGTCGTGATCGCCTTGAATCGTTTCCCCGCTGATACCGACGCGGACCTCGACCAGGTGATGAGCTATTGCCGGTCGATCGGCGCCGAGGTGGCGCTCGCCGAGGGCTATAGCAAGGGCGGCGCCGGCATGACGGAACTGGCGCAGAAGCTCGTGACCGCGGCCGCGTCTTCCGACCCGGCGGCTGTGACGCCGATTTATTCTGCCGCGCAGACGCTTGAAGAGAAGATCACGGCGGTCGCGACGCAGGTCTACGGCGCCGCGCGAGTGTCGTTCAAGCCGGCCGCGAAGACGCGACTGGCGAAGCTCGGCGCACTTGGCTACGGGACGCTGCCCGTCTGCATCGCCAAGACGCAGTACTCATTCACCGACGACCCCAAGCAGATGGGCGCGCCATCCGGGTGGACGCTGAACGTCGGCGACGTCACCCTGTCCGCCGGCGCCGGTTTCGTCGTCGCCATTGCCGGCAGCATGATGCTGATGCCGGGCCTCGGTAAAGTCCCTCAAGCCCAGAAGCTCGACGTCGACGACCAGGGGGCCGTAATCGGCATGGACTACTGATGCTTCTCGTATAATCTTCGGACCCGTGGAGTACCTCATCAAGCAATACGCGCTCGAGCCAGGCGCGTTGGAGATCCAGTACATCGAGGAGTACTTCGGCGAGTATCCGCGCCGAAAGACGGCCGCGGAGATCATCGAACGGCTGCACGATCGCGAATCGCTCATCTTGATGGCAGAAGCGCCGCTCCCCGATGACCCTTCGGGCGCGCTGGTGCCGGTGTCCTACAAAATCGTCCACGAGATCCGACATGACGAGTCGGTGCCGAAGCTGCGCGACCTGGTTGATCGGCTGACCGGTCCGGTCTTGTTCGATGGCCGCCGCATCCTGTATTCGTGGATTGGCGGCACCCGGCGCGACTGGCGCGGCCAGGGTCACTTTCGCGCGCTGACCGAAGAGACCGAAGTGTGGGCGCTCGCCGCCGGCTTCGAGGAGGTCGTCGTCAAGACCAAGAACCGCTAC
>CAMBHC010000097.1 GCA_945866285.1 Candidatus Sulfopaludibacter sp. SbA3
CTCCTACGACAACATGTACCGTCCGGCGCGCAAGGGCGAACCGGCCAACGACGAGCTCATGAACAAGGCCGTCGAGAACTACAAGTTGGCGGGCGAGAAGCTGACGGAAGACACGGTGCCGAAGCGGTCGCTGGCCCTTGAGTTCCTGGTCGCGGCCTATGGGCCGGACAAGCTGGCCGACCCGACCCAGGCCGAACCGGTGGTGAAGCGCATGATCGAACTGGCGCCCAACGAACCGACCAACTACTTCCAGCTCGCCAAGATCTATGAAGACTCGGGCGAATACCAGCTGGCCGAAGAGACCTACCTGAAGGGCCGCGACGCCAAGCCGAACGACCCGACGGTCTACATGACCGTGGCCGGTTACTACAACCGCCAGGGCGACTTCCCCAAGCTGGTGGAGAACCTCCGCAAGCGCATTGAGCTTGAGCCGACCAACCCCGAGGCGCACTACACGCTGGCGACCTATCACTGGGACAAGGCGTCGCGCGACTTCCGCCTCTCGGACAAGGACAAGCTGCAGTTGGTGCTCGACGGCCTCGAGGCGGTGAACAAGGCCCTCGAAATCAAACCCGACTACGTCGAGGCCATCACCTACAAGGGACTGCTGCTCCGCACCCAGGCTCTCGTCGAAAAGGACCCCAAGAAGCAGCAGGCGCTGATCAAAGAAGGCACCGAACTGGGCGACAAGGCCAACGCCATGCGCAAGGCCAAGGCGTCCAGCTAGAAAGCTCATAAATCGGGCGATTGGTCGATCGCCCGAAACACGCCAAAACGGGCCGGTTCGCGCTGCGCGGACCGGCCCGTTTTCTATTTACCTGCCCGTAACTTGCAAGTGGGATAATTCACGCTGTGTTGAGGAGCGATGCACCCATGAAACATTTGATTAGTTTTACCTTCTCCCTCGTTGCCGTTCTCACGCTGGCTACGACTACCAGCGCCCAAGTCACCACCGGTTCACTCAGCGGCAACGTCCAGAACGAGGCACAGGCGAGCGTCTCAGGCGCAAGCGTGATCGCGATCCACCTGCCTTCGGGCACGACCTACGAGACCACGAGCCGTGCTGATGGCCGATTCGTGATCATCAACATGCGCGTCGGTGGTCCCTACGTCGTGACGGTTGCCTTCACCGGCACCGGCGCTGCCGCCTTCGCGCCGCAGACCCAGGAAAACATCGAGATCAACCTCGGTGTGGCCACCGACGTGAGGTTTGACGTCAAGAACATTTCGGTGAGCGAAACTGTGACCGTCACCGCGCAGTCGGACACGGTGTTCAGTTCAGGCCGCACCGGCGCAGCCACCTCGGTCAACCGCGAGACGCTGGCGTCCATGCCCACCGTGCGCGGCCTGATCAGCGACTTCACCCGCCTGACGCCGCAGACCTCCGGCGCCAACTCGTTCGGCGGCGCCGACAGCCGCATGAACAACATGACGGTCAACGGCGCGGCCTTCAACAACTCGTTCGGCCTCGGCGGCCAGCCCGGTGAGCGCACCGGCGTCGCGCCGATTTCGCTCGAAGCGATCGAGCAGGTGCAGGTCAGCATTGCCCCTTACGACGTGCGCCAGGGCAATTTCGTCGGCGCCAGCGTTGACACCATCACCCGCAGCGGCACCAACTCGCTGCGCGCGTCGGTCTATCACCGCTTCCGCAACGAAGAATTCGTCGGCACCGAAGCGGCGGGCCTGGTCTTCAATCCGGGCACGTTCAACACCACCAACACCGGCCTGTGGGCCGGTGCCCCGGTGATCAAGAATCGCTTGTTCCTGTTCGGCAACTACGAAAACGAAGCGGACGCCCGCCCTCTCAGCACCTTCCGCGCCAACAGCGGCGGCGAAGCCGTGGGCGGCAACGTCACCCGCGTGCTGGCGTCGGACATGACCAACCTGAGCGCGTTCCTCAAAAGCAGCTTTGGTTACGACACCGGCTCCTTCGATGCCCCGACGGATAACACGCCGCAGAAACGCGGCCTGATCCGCACCGACCTCAACATCAACAACAACAACAAGTTCAGCTTCAACTACCTGCAGCTCAATTCGAGCTCAGATAACCTGCTCTCGGGCTCGACCTCGGCCGGCATCGGCCGTCGCCAGGTCGCCACCGACGCGCTGAACTATGCCAACTCGAACTACTCGATCCTTGAGAACCGCAAGACCAGCACCGGCGAACTGAACACGGTATTGGGCAGCACCATGGCCAACAGCCTGCGCGTCAACTACTCGTCGAGCGACGAGAGCCGTGCCGACATCGGCAAGTTGTTCCCGTTCGTCGACATCCTGCAGGGCGGCACCGCTTACATCTCGTTCGGCAGCGAGCCGTTCACGCCGAACAACGAACTGCGTTACAACTCGTTCGAGATCAAGAACGACTTCACCAAGTTCAGCACCAAGCACGAGCTGACGTTCGGCGGCCGGGTCGAGCGCTACAACTCGGACAACGTGTTCTTCAACTGCTGCAAGCAGGGCGCCTGGGTCTACAACACCCTCGACGAGTTCTACGCCGATGCGCGCGAGGCGCTCGCGAACCCGAACCGCGCCACCTCGTCGGTGTCGGCGCGCAACTACCAGTTGCGCTACATGAATATCCCCGGACTCGACAAGCCGAGCCAGCCGCTGCATTCGCTCTACGGCGGCGCCTACGCGCAGGATGTGTGGCGCCCGCGCTCAAACTTGAGCATCACCGCCGGCCTGCGCTTTGACGTGCCGGTGTTCGAGAACACCGCCTACAACAATGCCAACGCCAACGCCCTGAACTTCCGTGACGAAACCGGCGGGGCCGTGCAGTACAACAGCGGCCAGATGCCGGGTGCCAACATCCTGTGGTCGCCGCGCTTCGGCTTCAACTACGACCTCGCGGGCGATCAGAAAACGCAAATCCGCGGCGGCACGGGCGTGTTCACCGGCCAGCCGCTCTACGTCTGGATTTCCAATCAGCTCGGCAACACCGGCGTGCTGCAGGGCAGCTTCACCACCCCCAACACGACGGCGTTTCCGTTCACAAGCAACATCGACAAGTACAAGCCGACCAACGTGACCGGCGCCCCGGCAACCAGCTACGAGCTGAACGTCACCGACAACGGCTTCCAGTTCCCTCAGGTGTGGCGCACCAACCTCGCCGTTGACCGCCGCCTGCCCGGCGGCATCACGGGCACCGCGGAGTTCATGTATAACCGCGACGTCAACGGTATCTACTACATCAACGCCAACCTGCCGCAGGCGCAGAGCGCCTTCGTCGGAGCCGACAACCGTCCGCGCTGGGTCGGCACGGCCTGCGGTGTCGGCACCGTCGGTGGCTGCGTCAACCGTATCAACAACGTCGCCGGTAACCAGGTGACGAGCGCGATCGTGTTGAAGAACCAGGATATCGGCCGCAACTGGAACATCGCGTTCTCGGCGTCGAAGCCGATGTGGCACGGCCTGTCGCTGCGCACCGCCTACAGCTACGGCGAAGCCAAGAACACCATCGACCCGGGCTCAACGGCGTTCGCATCGTGGTCGACCAATGGCACGCCTGGCGATGCCAACAACCCAGGACTGGGCTACTCGTCGGCCTCGCCGGGCCACCGTTTCTTCCTGTCGGCGTCGTACACCAAGCGCTACTTCGGATTCGGCGCGACCTCGATTTCTGGCTTCTGGGAGACGCGCACCATCGGGAACACCAGCTACATCTTTGCGGCCGACGCGAACGGTGACGGCGCCAACGGCGACCTGATCTACATCCCGAAGGACAAGTCGGAGATGAACTTCCAGGCTTTCACCGCCGGCGGCATCACCTTCAGCGCCGAACAGCAGGCAGATGCCTTCAACTCCTACATCACCCAGGACTCGTACCTGAGCAAGAACCGCGGGTCCTACGCGCAGCGCGGCGCCGTGTTCCTGCCGCTCCTGCACCGGATGGACGCCAGCCTGACGCAGGACGTGTTCAAGGACATCAAGGGCAAACGGAACGCGGGACAGTTCCGCATCGACGTCCAGAACTTTGGCAATCTGCTCAATTCAGATTGGGGTGTCGGCACTCGCATCATCCGCAACAACATCCTGACGACCCCGGCGGCTGACGCCAACGGCCGTCTCGGGTATCGGATGCAGGTCGTGAACAACGCCCTCGTCACGAAGTCCTACGAGCGAACCAGCGGCATCGGCGACGTGTTCCAGTTCATGCTGAGCTTCCGGTATTCGTTTAACTGATTGCGAAGGCCCTGGGGCCTTGGGGCCTGGGGGCTTGAAAATGCGGAAAGGGGGCGGGTCTTCGGACTCGCCCCCTTTTTTGTTGTACCGGCCTGTCCCGTCGAAGCTCCGGGTAGTTCGCGGGGGCGAAGGCGGATATATTTCCACCATGAACCGACTTGCCGTACTCATCGTGGCCGCGTTCCTGGGTGCCACCTCGACGGGCCCGCTTCTGGCCCAGGACGAGCTCGGCAAGATTGACTTCCCCACCTCCGGATCGGCGGCTTCCCAGCCGGCGTTCCGGAGGGGCGTGCTGTTGATGCACAGCTTCGAGTACGACGATGCGAAGGAAGCCTTCCAGGAGGCGCAGAAGGCGGACCCGGGATTTGCGATGGCGTATTGGGGCGAGGCCATGACCTACAACCACCCCGTATGGCAGCAGACGGCGCCGGAGAAGGCGAACGCCGCGCTCGCCCGCCTGGCGCCCACATCCGAGGCGCGTCGGGCCAAGGCGCCCACCGCCAAGGAAAAAGAATGGCTGGCGTCGCTCGACAGCCTGTACGGCGCCGGCGATAAGCTGGCCCGCGACCTGGCCTATGCCGAGCAGTTGCGCCGCATGCACGAGAAGTTTCCGCAAGACGAGGAGGTCACGGCGTTCTATGCACTGGCGCTGCTCGGCACCAGCCACAACGGCCGGGACTTCTCCGTCTACATGAAGGCCGCCGCGTTGGTGGAACAGGTCTACGCGAAGAACCCGCAGCATCCCGGCGCGGCGCACTACCTGATCCACTCGTACGACGATCCAGTGCACGCCCCGCTCGGCCTGCGCTACGCCGATGCGTATTCGAAGATTGCGCCGTCCGCGTCGCACGCGCTGCACATGCCCTCGCACATCTATGTGGCGCTGGGCATGTGGGATGAGGCCTCGGCGATTAACGAACGCTCGATGAAAGCCGCCGACGCGCGCCGGGCCGAGAAGCAGCTCGACGTCGAGGTGCGCGGCTTTCACGCCATGCTGTGGCTGGTTTACAGCTACGCGCAGCAGGGTCGATTCGAGGAGTCGCGGGGCCTGCTCACGCAGATGGAAGTCGATGCCAAGGCCAGTGGCTCGGTGCGCACGCGCAGCCACCTGGCCCTCGCCCGCGCGGCCTGGCTGATTGAGTCGCGCAAGTGGATGGAGGGGAAGACACCGGTCGTCGCCAAAGACCTGGGCGTGGACGCCGCGGTGGCTGACCTGTTTGCCGCCGGCATGGCCGCAATCCGTTCGGGCAACCGCGTCGCCGGCGGTAACGCGCTGCAGCAAATGGCCGAGCTGATGGCAGACACGCCCACCTCCGCCCAAGTGGCTACGGTGGGCAACCCCGCGGCGACGGTGGCGCGCGCATCGGCGGGCAAGCCCATTAGTTCCGGCTCAACCAAGGCCGGAATCTCACCACTCGTTGAGTCCCACGGTGCCCAGCCGGGTCAGCCACAGACCGGCCTGCCATCGGCGGCTGGTGGCGGGGACAAGCGCACCGCCCAGGTCATGGCCCAGCAGCTCGAGGCCATCCTCCTGTTCTCTGAGGGCCGCCGCGAGGAGGCCCTGGTGCTTGCCCGCCAGGCCGCCGTGGTGGAAGACGGCATGTCGTTCGAGTCAGGACCGCCGGTGCCGGTCAAACCCGCCCACGAGCTGGTGGGCGAGATGCTGATGGACCTGCGGCGTCCGAAGGAGGCCATCCCCGCCTTTGAGACCTCGCTGAAACGCAATCCCAGGCGCGCCCTGTCGCTTTTGGGACTGGGGCGGGCGTCGATGGCCACCAGGGACACGGCCCGCGCCATGGGCGCTTACGGCGAGCTCAGGAAGATTTGGAAGCACGCAGACAAGGGCCTGCCGGAACTGAGGGAGCTCGGGCTGGTGCCTCCCCCGAGCTTCTGAGGCGAGCGGCCTGCGGCCGCTCGTGGGGATCACTACGTTCGTGGGTACAAGAAAAAAGCCGCCTGATGCCAGGCGGCTTTCTCCAATCGTTCGGCGGCGCTAGCTAGTTGCCGCCCGTGGTGCGTGCCGCGGCGCGGCGCATACCCTCGGTGATGATGCCGACTTTTTCGACGCCTGCGCCCTTGGCGGCGTCGATCACTTCGACGATGTCGCCGTAGCGCAGGGTGCCGTCTCCGGCGATGAAGAGGGTCTTGTCCTTGCGTTCCTCGTAAATCTTACGCAGGCGATCTTCGAGGTCCACGACATTGACGTCCGACTTGTTGATCGAAATCTTCTTGTCGGCGGTGTACTCGATCACGACTTGCGAGACATCGACCTGAGTCTGCTCGGCGGTCTTGGTCTCGGCCGGCAGGTTGACGTCGAGGCCCTTCTGCGAGAGCGGCAGGGCGGCCATGAAGATCACCAGGAGAACGAGCAGCACGTCGATCATCGGCGTGATGTTCATGTCGCCATTGACTTCGAGCTTCTTGGCGGTAACGACGCGGTCGGCGCCGAGGTGCTTGTGTGCGTGCGCCATGTTAGTTGCCTCCGCCTTGCAGCAGGCCACGGGCCTTGGGATCGGTAATCAGGCCCATGTCTTCGATGCCCATGGCGCGCATTTCGTCCATCAGATCCATGACCGCAGCGTAGCGGGCATCCGTATCAGCCTTGATGAGGATGATGCGTTCCTGCTTGTTCTCGAGGATCTCTTCAACCTTCTGCCGCAGCTGTTCCTTGGGCACCGGCAGGCCGTTGACGAAGTATCGGTCCTGTTTGTCGACCGCGACCACCGTCTGGTCCTGCGTTTCCGGCTTGTCCGCGGTATTCGCGGCGAGCGGCAGTTTCACGTCGGCGCCCTTCTGGAGCAGCGGGGCCACGATCATCATGATGATGAGCAGCACCAGCATGACGTCCACGAGGGGCGTGACGTTGATGTCCGATTTGATTCCACCTTTGGAACCGCCGACATCCATTGACATAGTAATAACTCCTTGCGGTGGTCTTGGGGACCTGGGGTCTTGGGGCCTTGAATTACTTCAAGACCTCAGGACCGCAAGCCCTCAGGACCGCCAGAAACCAACTAGGCCGTCTTCTTGATGAAGTAGTCGACCATCTCCGACGACGAGTTATCCATCTCGACGTTGAAGAATTCGAGCTTGCCGGAGAGGTAGTTGTAGAACCACACCGCCGGGATGGCCACGAACAGGCCGAGCGCGGTTTCGACGAGTGCTTCTGCGATACCGGCCGAGACGGCGCCGATGCCGCCCGAACCCGACGACGCGATACCGACGAACGCGTTGATCACGCCGATGACCGTGCCGAGCAGACCGACGAACGGCGCGGTCGCGCCGATGGTGGCCAGACCGGAGACGCCCTTCTTGAGGTCGTTCGAGGTCAGCGCGGTGGCGCGCTGAATCGAGCGGCGGACGGTGTCGAGCAGGTCTTCACGCGACAGGTTGGCGCCGCTCTCATGCTGGAACTGGTATTCCTGGAGGCCGGCGAGCACGACCTTGGCGAGGTGGCTGTAGCGGTATTCCTTCGCCGCCGACAGGGCGATGGCTTCCTTCAGCCGGCCTTCCTTGAGGTGCTTGGCGACGAGCGGGGCATACATCTTCGACTGCTTGGTGGCCTGGTTGAACGTGTAAATACGCTCAATCGCGACGCCCACCGACCAGAACGACATGACGAACAGAATCACGGCGACGGCCAAGGCCGCGGCGCCCATCTGAGAGAACATATCGACGAGATCGACGCCACCGCCCTCCTGCGCGAACGCAGGCGTGCTCATGAGCAGCATGGCGAAACCGGCACCAGCGATACGACCAAACTGAATCTTCCGACCTTCCATCGCTATCCTCCAGAAAAAAACGGCTTACTACGTTTGAAAAGACCTTCGCTGCTTTGCCTTAGCACGCGGGTCTGAAGACCCGCCTCTACTGCAGCGTAAACTGCACCGTCACCGTCATGATGACCGGCACCGGTACGCCGTTGAGCAAAGTCGGAGTAAATACCCACTGCCGCACCGCGTCGAGCGCCGCCTGATCCAGCAGCGGAATCGAGCGCAGTACCTTCGCATCCTTCACCGCGCCGTCGGGGCCGATCGTGGCCTCAATGATCACGATGCCCTGCACTCGCGCCGACTGCGCGATTGGCGGATACACCGGACGCGCGTCGCGGGTCTTCTGCGGCGGCTTGATGTTGCCACCGACGCGAACCGGTGCTGCGGGAGGCGGCGGAGGCGGCGGCGGTTCGGGGATGCCGCCGGTGATGCCACCAGCGATACCACCGATGATGCCGCCTTCGACACCGGAACTGCGCTCAAAGCCAGCTTCGAGGCCGGTCTCTGCCTTGATTTCCTTGGGCGCCTCGAGCGGAGCCGCATCTGGGCTCACGTCCATAGGGGGTGGCGGAGCCGCCGCTTCTG
>CAMBHC010000098.1 GCA_945866285.1 Candidatus Sulfopaludibacter sp. SbA3
TGCGCCAGCTCTTTGGCGCCGTGCGGACGCACGGTGCCGCAACTGTGCTCGTTGGGATCGATCAGCGGACCAAGTGCGGCCGAGCACTCGAGCCAGGGATCCATCGTGATGCGCACTTCACTCAACATCTCGAGGTCCGGCCTGAAGCCCGTGCACACGATGAGCTCGGCGGCGGCGATGACCTGTTCGTTGCCGCCGATGGCGCCAGTAATCGAGAGCCGATCGCCCGTTCGCGCGATCGAGCGGATGCGATAGGGACTGAAGACCGTCAGCCGTCCCGAGTCCACCGCCTGCTTCGCGCGGGTGCCGAGTTGGCCTCGCGCCTCGAGCGCATCCGCGGTTCCGCCGCCCCACACCGAGTCGAGATTCTCGCGACGCATTACCCACACGATGCCGGTGCCCGGCGCCTCGTCTGCCAGCGTCAGCAGGTCGAGAATCACGTTGAACGCCGAGTGGCCGCTGCCAACGACCACCACGCGCTTGCCCGCATAGCGAGCGCGCGCAGCGCCAAGCACGTCGGGAATGCCATACGCAATGCGGTCGGCATTCGCCACCTCGCCGGGAACGGCCAGGCCGCTGGAGCCGGCGGGATTGGGCCGCCGCCACGTGCCGCTGGCATCGATCACCGCACGAGCCTCGATCACCTCGCCCGAGGCCAGGTGCAGCTCGAACGGTTGCCGGTCGCGGCCCTTGGTCCGCACCTTGTCGAAGTCCTTGCGGCCAATCGCCGTCACGCGCGCGTTCAACCGGACGTGCGGTGCAATCGCGGGATGGTGGCCAAGCGGCGCCACGTATTGCTCAACGAGATCGTTGCCGGTCGGCAGCGCGTCATCGGAGGGTGCTTGCCAGCCCTCGGCTTCCAGCAACTCGCGGGCCACGCGATCCGCGGTGTAGCGCCACGGCGAGAACATGGTGACGTGACCCCACTCGCGAACCGTGGCGCCCACGTCAGGGCCGGCCTCGAGGACGATGAAGGGCTGGTGCCTTGCGGCAAGGTGCGCCGCCGCCGTGAGGCCGACGGGGCCACCACCGACGATGGCAACCGGGAGTGATGCGATTGGCGTATCCATATGCGTGTTTGCGAATATATGGGTTCGTGATATATCTGTCAATGCGAATATGTCGTCCACCTGCTGCTCCAGCAAGCTGGCACCCAAGGTCAAGGATCTCCAGGCGCTGACCGACGTCTACGCCGCCCTCGCCGACCCGACGCGCCTGCGGATGCTGGCGCTTCTGCGCGATGGCGAGATTTGCGTGTGCCACATCCACGCCAGCCTGGATGTGCCTCAGCCCACGGCGTCGCGGCACCTCGCCTACCTGCGCAAGGCCGGACTCGTGGATGCCCGGCGCGACGGCACGTGGATGCACTACCGCCTCACGCCAATCGACAATCCCGTCGTCGCCGCCGTCGTCGTCGCGGCGCTGCATGCGTTGTCGCACACGGCCGTCAGCGTGACCGACGAGCGCCGCCTGCACGTCGCTCGCAAGGCCTCGTGATCACCGTCCTGTTTGCGTGCGTGCACAATGCCGGGCGATCGCAGATCGCCGCTGCCCTGTTCAATCGCCACGCCGATCCGACGAAGGCGCGAGCCATTTCCGCCGGCACGCAGCCGGCTGAACGGGTGCATCCCGAAGTGGTCACGCTGATGCGCGAGGACGGCATCGACTTGTCCGAGCAACGGCCACAGAAGCTGACCGCCGAATTCGCTGCTCAAGCGCAGTGGCTCATCACCATGGGATGTGGCGATGCGTGTCCAGTGGTGCCAGGCGCGCAGCGGGACGACTGGCCGCTCGCCGACCCCAAGGGCCAAACAATGGACGCCGTTCGGGACATTGCGGACGAACTGGACCGTCGGGTCCTGGCGCTGATCTCCGAACACGGCTGGCACTTTCTGTGAAGTGATCACGGCGGTCATGCTCTCGTCACGGTGCGTTCACAGCCGGTGGCTACCATCCGGCTGTGCTCACACGACGACATTTCATCCACCGTAGCGCCGCCGGCCTGGCCCTGCCTGCCATCTGGCAGGCCGCCCCCGGCCGCGACACGTTTTACATCGGCGTCATCGCCGATTCCCACGTCATTGACCCTTATTACAAGGGTCCCGAAAGCAATCCTGAAGACAGCGAGTCGATCTTCAAGACCTCGGAACGGCTGGCGTCGGCGCGGGATGCGCTGAACGCGCTGCGGCCGTCGCTGGACATGGTGTTCCTGGTCGGCGACTACTTCCACGATTACCCGTCGACGGACCTGGAGTTCTACTTCAAGAACACCACGCGCATCGACCGCGCCAAGGAGCTGACCGACGGCTTCCGCATGCCCGTGCATGTCGGGTTCGGCAATCACGACTACGCGGTCCCCCAGGTCTCGCGCGAGATGAGTCACGAACTCTTCCGCCGGAAGCTGGGCGTCACGCCGTACTACGCGATTGACCACCGGGGTTGGAAGTTCATCCACCTGAACAACTTCCTCGGCGCCACCTGGCAGGTCGATCATGCCAAGTACCGCAAGCAGCAAGGCAGCCTCGGCGAAGAACAACTCACGTGGCTCGATGCGCAACTGGCCGAGCGCAAGCCGACCATGGTCTTCATCCACTACCCGCTCAGCCTGGTCGAGCCGACGGAAGTGGCCGACCTCGGCCTGCACACACTGTTGAAACGGCATGCCAGCACTGTCCAGCGGGTCATTTCCGGCCATTGGCATCGCTGGGTGGATGTCGGCACCGAGTACGGTCCGAAGCACCTCGTCATCGGCGCCACCCGCTACGACGCCGACGCGTACCTGGTGGTCGAGATCGACACCAAGACCGCCACCCATCGGCCGCTGAACCTCGACCTGGTCGAGTGGAACACGCACTTCAGCAAGCCCTATCTGTCCATCGCTCAACGCTAAGGAACGACGCCATGTTGCAACGTGTCTTGTCACTCTGCCTTCTGCTGACCTTCTCCCTGGTTCCGGCGATCGCCCACGCCCAGTTCGATGCCGCCACCATGCTGGGCCGCATCACCGACCAGTCCGGCGCCAGCGTGCCTGGCGCCACCGTGACGCTGACCAACCTCTCGACACAGATTCAGATGACGGCAGTCACCGACGTCGCCGGTGCGTATCAGTTCCTGAACGTCCGCGTCGGCACCTACCGGGTCGAGGCCGAACTGTCAGGCTTCTCGATCGCGGTGGCGCCGGAAGTCAACGTGACCGTCAATGCCCGTCAGCGCGTCGACCTCGCCTTGCAGGTCGGCACCGTCGGCGAGAAAGTGGAAGTAACGGCTGGTATCCAGCGGCTCGAGACCGATTCCAGCGATCGCGGCCAAGTCATCGCGCGCGAGCAGATCGTCAACCTGCCGCTCAACGGCCGCAACTACGCCGACCTCGCGCTGCTCAGCCCGGGCGTGCGGACCTCGTCGATCAGCGGCTCGCGCGATGCGTCGTTCAACGTCAACGGCATGCGCAGCGCGCTCAACAACTTCATTCTCGACGGTGTCGACAACAACTCGTACGGCACCAGCAACCAGGGCTTCTCCAACCAGGTGGTGCAGGTCACGCCCGACGCGGTTGAGGAGTTCAAGGTCCAGACCAACAACTTCTCGGCCGAGTTCGGCCGAGCCGGCGGCGCGGTGATCAACGCCTCGTTCCGCAGCGGCACCAACCAGTTTCACGGCACGGCGTGGGAGTTCAACCGCAACGACGCACTCAACGCTACCGGCTACTTTCGGCCGACGACCGGCAAGCCGACGATGAACCGTAACCAGTTCGGCGCCACGTTGGGCGGTCCGCTCGCGCGCAACCGTTCCTTCTTCTTCCTCAACTACGAGGGCTTCCGCCAGGTCCAGCGCTCCGTGACCTTCTCGAGCATCCCGACACTGGGGCAGCGCCAGGGCGTGATGGGCAAGCCGATCACCAATCCGCTCACCGGCGAAGTCTACGCGGATGGCGTGGTTCCACAATCGGCGATTACGCCCTTCGCCGCCAAGGTGCTGGCCGGCCTGCCCGCGCCCACCCGCTCGGGCACCAGCAACAACTACGACACCCTGCCCCGCCGACAGGATTTCAACAACAAGTTCGATATCAAGCTCGACCAGCAGCTGGGCAACACGACCAGCGCGTTCGTTCGCTTCAGCCATCGCAAGGTGGACAACTTCGAGCCGCCACCGATTGAAGGCGAGACCAGCAGCCCGGCCAACGCTTACGTCGAAGTGCTGAACCAGCAGTACGCGTTCGGCCTGACGCGAACCCTGTCGGCCACCTCGCTGCTCGAACTGCGTGTCGGCGTGAACCGCACGGATGCCGGCAAGTCGGCGTACGGAACGGGCACGGCGAACATGCTCGAGGCGTATGGCATCACCGGCTTGCCGACGAACGCGCCGTTCAGCGGCGGCCTGACCGAGCAGGGCGTGGGCGGCTTCACCTCGTGGGGCCGCCAGAACAGCAACCCCCAGTACCAGAACCCGTTCGTCATCGACACGCGCCTGAACTACTCGTGGATTCGCGGCCAGCACACGCTGAAGGCCGGCTACGAGTATCAGCGCATCAACACCGAGGTGGACGACGTCAATCCGAAGTACGGACAGGATAGCTACGGTGGCCAGTTCAGCCGCCCCGCCGGCGCCGCCGCCGATGCGCCCACCTACAACCTGGCCGACTTCCTGATGGGCGCGCGCAGCAGCTACTCGCTGGTCAACCCGTTCATCATCCAGCTGCGGCAGCGCATGCACTTTGGTTACCTCCAGGACGACTGGCGCGTCTCGCCGAACCTGACCATGAACCTGGGCTTGCGTTACGAGTTCGCCACCCCCCAGTGGGACGCCAACCTCAAGCTCACCAACTTCGACCCGGCGACGCGGACCCTGCTGCAGGCGACCGACGGATCGATTTACGATCGCTCGCTGGTCAATCCAGACAAGAACAACGTCGCGCCGCGCCTTGGCATGGCTTACAGCCTGAACGACCGCACCGTGCTGCGCTCGGCCTACGGCATCAGCTACGTGTTGTTCAACCGTCTCGGCGGCGAGAACCTGTTGCCGTTCAACGGTCCGCACGTGGTGCCGGTCTCCATCACGCAGCAACCGTCGCAGGGTGTGTGTGCCGCCAGCCAGGCGCCGACGACCTGCTTCCGCACGACGCAGATGGGTTACCCCCAAGGACTGAACGTGCCGGCCAACTTCAACCCGATCAACGGCCGCGTCAACTACATCCCGGCCGACCTCGAGACCGGCCGCATCCAGAGCTGGCATGTCAGCATGCAGCGCGACCTCGGCGCGAACTTCATGGTGGAAGTCGCCTACGTGGCCAACCAGAGCGACCACCTGATGATCCTCGGCGACATCAACCAGGCGCGGCCGAACGCCATCGGCGAGAACCTGACCTTGCAGCAGCGCCGCCCCATCCAGGGCTACCAGTTCATCCAGGCCGCGTTCGACGGCGGCAAGGGCGACTACCGCGCGCTGCAAACCAAGGTCGAGCGCCGCTTCAACAGCGGCTTCTATTTCCTCAACTCGTTCACGTGGTCGCGCGCCCGCGACAACGCCTCGGGCCACCTTGAGACGGCCAACGGCGACAACAGCCGCGTCAACTACGCCAACATCGCCGGTGAGTTCGGGACGTCGGGCTACGACCAGCCGCTCAACAACACGACGACGGTCGTGTGGGCCCTGCCGTTTGGCCAGGGCGCCTGGTGGGGCGACTGGCGCCTGTCGCTGGTGAACACCATGACCAGCGGCCTGCCGGTCAACCTGAACTTCTCGCCCGCGGGCAACATGCAGGTCAGCACGGTGGTGACCCATCGGCCCAACATCAGCGGCGATATCTACGCCGCTGATCCGTCAGCAACCCAGTGGTTCAACCTCGCGAACATCACCCTGCCGACCGACGTGTCGCAGCCGTTCGGCAATGCCCCGCGCAACGCCGCCCGAGGGCCGGCGCTTCGTTCGATGGACTTCGCCCTGCACAAGGGCCTGGGCATTGGCGGCGGCCGCAAGCTCGAGTTCCGCGTCGAGGCGTTCAACGTCCTCAACCGGAACAACTTTGGCTCGCCGAACAGCAATCGCTCGAACGCCAACTTCGGCACCATCACCTCGCTGGCGATTGCGCCACGCCAGGTTCAACTCGGATTCAAGGTGAACTTCTAGCCATGCGTGCCGCGAACAACGCCATTCGCTTTTACGACGGCGCACTATCGCGGATGTCGCGGCGCGAGTTGCTCAACATTGCCTGGAAACTGGGCGCGGCGGCTGTCTTGCAGCCGCTCGCCCCGGTGACCGCCTTCGCCCAGCCGGTCTTCCGGGCGTACCCGTTCTCGCTTGGCGTGGCCTCCGGCGACCCGTGGCCGGACAGCGTGGTCTTGTGGACGCGGCTGGCGCCGGAGCCGTTCGCCGGCGGCGGCATGCCGATGGCGAACGTCGAAGTCCAGTGGGAAGTAGCCGGCGACCGCACGTTCCGTTCGGTCGTCCGCTCGGGCACGGCGGTGGCGCGGCCCGAACTTGGCCACAGTGTCCACGTCGAAGCCGGCGGATTGTCGCCACACCGCGAGTATTGGTACCGCTTTCGCTGCGGCGGCGAGGTCAGCCAGGTCGGCCGCACCAGGACGGCGCCGGCGGCCGGCGCCGCCGTCGATCGCTTGCGATTTGGCGTCTGTGGCTGCGGGCACTACGAAACCGGATTCTTCACCGCCTATGGTCACGTCGCCGACGAAGCGTTCGACTTCATCTTCCACACCGGCGACTACATCTACGAAGGGCGCGGCGATGCCGGCCGCAATCCCAGCAACGTCCGCACCCATCTCGGCCAGGAGATCTACACGCTGGTGGACTACCGCAATCGCTATGCGCAGTACAAGTCCGACCCGAATCTGATGGCCGCGCACCACTCGGCACCGATGATCGTGACCTGGGACGACCACGAGGTCGACAACGACTACGCCGGCGATCGCGACGAGCGCGACACGCCCTCGGAAGTGTTCCTGCTGCGGCGAGCCGCCGCCTACCAGGCCTACTTCGAGACCATGCCCTTGCGCGCCTCGGCCATGCCCAACGGACCGCACCTGGACCTGTATCGTCGCCTGCGCTTCGGCAACCTGCTCGACTTGAACGTGCTCGACACCCGCCAATACCGGTCGAAGCAGGCGTGTGCCGCCAGCACCGCGTTGTGCCAGAACGCCGCGCTCGACCCGGCGCGCACCATTCTCGGCGCCGCCCAGGAACAATGGCTGTTCAAGAACCTCGCCGAGACGGCCGCGACGTGGACCGTGCTCGGCCAGCAAGTGCCTACGTTCGCCCGCGACAACGCCGGCACCAATCCCGAGGCGCGCTTCTCGATGGACAAGTGGGATGGCTATGCCGGCGGCCGCCAGCGGCTCTATCAGCGGCTCGCCGAGGCCAGAACGCCGAATCCCATCGTCCTGTCAGGTGACGTGCACACGCACTGGTGCGCCGACCTCAAGATGGACTTTGCCAATCCGAAGTCGGCCACGGTTGGCGTGGAGTTCACCAACACCTCGGCAACATCCGGCGGTGACGGTTCAGACGTGCAGGCCAATTGGGAGCGACTGCACGCCGACAATCCGCACTTGACCTATCACAGCAACAAGCGCGGCTACATCGCGTGCACGGCGACGCCGAAGACGATGCAGGCAGACTTCCGCGTGATCGACCGGGTGACGGTTGCCGGAGCGCCTGCCCACACCGCTGCCACGCGTGTCGTGCAAGCCGGCCAGCCCGGCAGCCTGCCTTCCTGATTTGGTGATCGCTAAACCAGAAACACCCGCGCCAGCCCGAGGAACAGGAAGAAACCCATCCCGTCGGTGACGAACGTCAGCAGGACGCTCGCGCCGTGAGCCGGGTCACGGCCGCTGGCATGCAGCCCAAGCGGAATCAGCACACCGGCGGCGGCCGCCACGACGAGATTGAGCACCACCGCTCCCGTCATCACTAATCCCAGCCCGATTTGCGCGTAGATCAGCACCGCGAACCCGCCGACGATCAAGCCCCAGACCGAACCATTGAGCATGCCGATCGACAGTTCCTTCAGCAGGAGTTGGCGCGACCGTTCGGGTTGAATCTGCTCGGTGCCGAGCGAGCGAATGACCAGGGCCATGGTCTGGTTCCCGGTGTTGCCGCCAATGCTGGCGACAATCGGCATCAGCGCCGCCAGGGCGGCCAACTGCTGAATGACACCTTCGAACTGGCCAATCACCCGCGAGGCAATGAACGCGGTCACGAGGTTGATCGCCAGCCAGGGCCATCGGTTCCGCGCGCTGTCCCACAGTGACGCGAACAGGTCTTCGTCTTCGCTCAAGCCCGCGCTTCTCAGTGCCTGCAGGCTCGACTCGTCGCGGAGCACGTCCATCACGGCATCGACGGTGAGACGGCCGACGAGCTTGCCGCGATTGTCGACGACGGGCGCCGAGACGAGGTCGTATCGCTCGAAGACGCCGACCGCCGACTTCGCATCGTCGGTGGGATTGAAGGTCACGACCTCTTCGCGCATCAGGTCCGTGATCAGCGTGGCCGGTTCCGACACCAACAACA
>CAMBHC010000099.1 GCA_945866285.1 Candidatus Sulfopaludibacter sp. SbA3
GAAGGGCTGCGGCGTCGCTACGTAGACGCGCTCGTCGCCGATATTCACCGGCAGGCGGCCCCCGGGGTGGTTGCCGATTCCATCTTCTTCGGCGGTGGGACGCCCTCGCTGTTGGAGCCAGGCGAAGTGGGCCGGATTCTCGCCGCGTGCCGCGACAGCTTCGCGCTGTCCGGCGACACCGAGATCACGCTCGAGGCCAATCCCGAATCGGCGTCGATTGCGGCCCTCCAGGGATTCCGCGCCGCCGGCATCAATCGTCTGAGCTTCGGCGTCCAGTCGTTCCACGACGCCGAGTTGCAGCGGCTGGGCCGGCTCCATTCGGCGGCGACCGCCCGTCTCGCCGTGACCCGCGCGCGGGCCGCTGGCTTCGACAACCTCAGCCTCGACCTCATGATGTGGTTGCCGGGGCAGAGCAAGACTGACTGGCTGGGGTCAGTCGATGCCCTGATCGAGGTCGCCCCAGACCATGCGTCGCTCTACCTGCTCGAGATTTACCCGAACGCGCCCTTGAAAGACGAGATGGCCCGCGCCGGTTGGTCGGTGGCGCCTGACGATGACGCGGCGGAGATGTATTTGGAAGGGCTCGAGCGGCTCGACCGCGCCGGCTATCGGCAGTATGAGATCTCGAACGTCTCCAGGTCAGCCGGGCGCCGGGCGCGTCATAACCTGAAATACTGGCAAGAAGGGGAGTGGCTCGGCTTCGGCTGCGGTGCGCACTCCACCTATGGCGGCGAGCGGTGGCGGACCCTGAGTTCAACGGTCGAATATGTCGACCGCATCACCGCTGGGACCGATGTTAGGCTCGATCGACGGCGTTTGGACACCCAGGAACGTCTGGAAGAAGCCCTGTTCATGGGCCTCCGGCTCGTTGAGGGCTTGGACCTGTTTACGATTCGCCAGCGACATAACGTTGATATTTGGGCACGATACGGGCAAGACTTAGCAACGTTCGTCCAAGCGGGGTTGCTGGTCCATGAGCCGGACCGGCGCCTGGCGCTGACAAGGACCGGCATGCTTCTGGCCAACGAAGTAATGTCGGTTTTTATCGGGCGCACAGTACGGTAAAGTAGCAAACTTTCGTTTTAAGGAGGCTGGTCAATGCTTCGAGGATTGCGGGTCTTGGTGTCGGGAGTTGGGCTGGCGGTATTCACGCTGGCGGCGAGCGTTGCGGCGGCTCAGGAGCCGGCGAAGCCGGTGATGGCGCTCGACGGTGATGCGGCAATGGTGACCATCTTGATCAAGGGCGACAAGACGGCCGAGTTTGAAAGCGTCATCGCGAAATACAAGGAAGCGCTGGCGAAGAGCGACAATCCTAAGCGCAAGGAGCAGCTTGCCGGCATGCGGTTCTTCAAGTCGCCCACTGCCGTGCAGGGCAACGCGATGTACATCATCTCGGTCGACCCGGTCGTCAAGGGTGAGGAATACGACATCACCCGCGTGGTCACCGAAGTCTTCCCGGTCGAGGTGCAGGAGGTCTATGCGAAGTACAAGGACAGCTTCGCCGGCCGCCAGATCATCTCGCTGAACAAGATTCCCTAACTGAAATTGGCAGCCCTGGAGCTTTGCGCTCCAGGGCCGGCCCTCTTCTGAAGCGCGGGATGCTGGTCCTGTGACCGTTGCGCTGACTCTTTTTCTCGTGCTGGCCGCTCAGGCCGTCGTGCCCACGCCAGCCGCCCCGGCACCTGTGGCGGCGCCCTCTCCCGATCCAGCTAATTCTGCCTTTGTCACCGATGCCGGCCTGATTCTGGTCGCCATCAAGCCGGCTGGTGTTGCCGACTACGAGTTGACGATTCAGGCGCTGCAGGGCGCGTTATCCAAGGACACGGACGCGACGCGGAAGGCAGCGACCCTGCATTGGCGTGTGTTCAAGGCGTCAGCGACTGACGCCAAGGGCAACGCGTTGTATGTCCACGTCATGTTGCCGGCCGTGCCGGGCTTCGACTACCGGCCGTCGCTGCTGGTTGACGCCCTGGTAAAAGACCTCGAGCCGGAATTGCTGACCAGATACCAGGATGCCTTTGCCAGTCCGCCATCAAAACTGGACCTGACCGAGCTGGCCAACATGGCCGTCGCCCCGATTCCGCCACCAGAGACCACGAAGCCCGAGGTTAAGAAGCCCGGCCGCTAGGCGTGACCTAGAAAGCGATATTCGCGCCCGCATAGAACCGCTGGTAGGTTGCATAGAGCGGTTCGCCCTTGAGCTGGAAGACGCGGTAATCGAGCCTCAACCGGACCGGTCCTAGCACGCGGATCTTCACGCCGCCTCCAACGTTCAGGCTGAAGTGGGTTTCGTCCCGCGGCCCGAGATATTCCTGGTAGCCACCGCCGCCCGCCGTGGCGTAGAACCGCGTCCCCTTCAGTTCAACCGGCGTCTGGACGAACACGTTCCCCGAATAGGTCTTCAGGCCGGGCAGCGCCTGGGGCGTGTCTTCCCCCAGGTGGCTGTACTCGAACTCGAAACCGACGACCACCAGCGACACGCCGCCGCTGAATCCCTTCACGGTGTGCCGTTCCGGGGTGGGCGACATGCCGAGAAAAGCCGTGATGTCGGCGCGCGCGGGGACAGCCGTCATGGCCAGGAACCCCAGGCTGACAACGAAGGTGCGCGCGATTCCGCGAATGTGCGAACGAAGTGACATGCCGCCTCCCAGTGTTATGATCCCATGTTCTTAGCGCCATTCACACGCGCCTGCGACCTGTTCGTCGGCGTCCGTGGTGACGTTGGACTTGCCCCGCCGTCGCCTTGGCGAAGCTGGGCACGATATTCGCATAAGTCGAGGTCACTCGAGCACGACTGTCCGTAGGAGGTTACAGATGGTTTCCCAACGCTGGCTCGCCCGCGCGGCCCTGATTCTGGCACTGCCCGTCAGCCTGAGTGCTGACACGCTCATCTTGCGCAACGGCTCGCGCGTCCAGGGCGAGTTGCTGTCGGTGAGGAACGGCACGATTGAGTTCGAGGAGCGCCGCAGTTTCGGCGGCTCGCGCACGTTGCGCTTCGACCGTGACGAGGTGGTGCGCATCGAGATCGAGGACTATCGCAACAACACGAACAACAACGACTTCGGGAATGGCTCCGCCCGACCCTCGGGCATGCGCGAGAAGCAGGTCATCGTGTCGGCCGACGTGGATTGGAACGACGCGGGCATTGACGTTCGCGCTGGGCAGACGGTGTACTTCGAGGCCACCGGCCGCGTGCGTTGGGGTCGCGATCGCCAGGACGGTCCGGCCGGGGAGCGCAACTCGCCCTCGAACCCGAATCGTCCACTGGGGAACCGCAACGCCGCGGCCTTGATCGGCAAGATCGGCAACGACCTGTTCTTCATTGGCGATGAGACGGGCCCCGTTCGCGTCCGCACCAGTGGCCGGCTCCAATTGGGCGTCAATGACGACGTGCTGACCGATAACTCGGGAAATTTCCGGGTGGTGGTCTACTACTAGTCCGGCTTAAGCCGGACTCTACACTGCAGTCTCCGGCTAAAGCCGGAGGCTACTCCGCCGGGGGGGCCGTCCCGACCAGGGACGCCCTCCGACACGCGGTTCCCTCCCGACGATGAAGTCCCCTCCCGGCAGATATAATCAGGTAAATGGATTTCCGCCTGTCCGACGAGCAGGAACTGCTTCGCAAGTCTGTCCGTGAATTTGCTGAAACCGAGATGCGTCCCCACATCATGGAGTGGGACAACGCGCAGCATTTCCCGAAAGTGTTGCTACCCAAGCTCGCTGAACTCGGCTTGATGGGCATCCAGTTTCCCGAGGCGATGGGCGGTGCCGGGATGAGCGCCGTGGACTACTGCATCTGCATCGAAGAATTGGCGCGCGTCGACCCGAGCGTGTCGTTGTCGGTGGCGGCGCACAACGGGCTCGGCGCGGCGCACATCGCCATGTTCGGCAACGACGCGCAGAAGCAGCAGTACCTGGTGCCGCTGGCCAAGGGCGAAACGCTCGCCGCGTGGGGCCTGACCGAGCCGGGGTCGGGGAGTGATGCGGCCGCGATGCGGACCCACGCCGTGGCTGACGGTCAGGACTTTGTGCTGAACGGATCCAAGGCGTTCATTACGCACGGCACCTCGGCCCACACCCTGGTCGTGATGGCGGTGACCGACAAGACAAAGGGGCCCAAGGGCATTTCGGCGTTCATCCTCGAGCGCGGCACACCAGGTCTGATGGCCGGAAAGAAGGAAGACAAGCTCGGCATGCGGGCGAGCGAGACGACCGAAGTGATCTTCCAGAACTGCCGCGTGCCGGCATCGCAGTTGGTGGGCGAGCTGAATCAGGGCTTCATCCAGACGTTGCAGGTCCTGGACGCGGGCCGCATTGGGATTGCCGCGCTGGCGGTGGGCCTGGCGCAGGGGGCCTACGAGGCCAGCGTCAGCTATACGGCGCAACGGAAGCAGTTCGGGCGCCCGATCGGTTCGTTTCCGTCAATCCAGGAACGGTTGTCTCAGCACGCATCACGCGTCGAAGCAGCGCGCCTGCTGACGTATCGCGCGGCGTGGCTGAAAGACCAGGGCCGGCGGATGACCCTCGAGTCGGCCATGGCCAAGCTCTATTCCAGTGAGATCGCCGTCCGCGCCTCTGAAGACTGCGTCCAGCTGCATGGCGGATACGGTTTTGTGAAGGATTATCCGGCCGAGAAATACTTCCGCGACGTCAAGTTGCTCACCATTGGCGAGGGTACCAGCGAAGTGCAGCGCCTGGTGATTGCCCGTCAGCTGCTGGCTGCTTGACGGTCACCGATTGACGCCGACGATGTCTCTAACACTTGCCGAGCGTGTGCGGTCCGGCGATGTCCGCGCCATCGCGCGCGCGATTTCCCTGATCGAAGACGAGGCGGCCAGCGCCGCCGGCCTCGTGCGCGATATCTTCCCGCACACCGGCCACACCTACCTGGTTGGCGTCACCGGACCTCCCGGCGCGGGCAAGAGCACGCTGGTGGACCGGCTGACGGCCGCCACGCGCGCGAGCGGCGAAACCGTTGGCGTGATCTGCGTTGACCCCACGAGCCCGTTCACGGGCGGTGCCATTCTTGGCGACCGGCTGCGTATGCAGGCGCATACCCACGACGAACACGTCTTCATCCGCAGCATGGCGACTCGTGGACACATGGGCGGGTTGGCGCGCGCCACCAGTGATGCGGCCCTCGTGCTCGATGCTGCCGGCAAGTCCCTCGTGATTATCGAGACCGTCGGGGTCGGCCAGGACGAGGTTGATATCGTCCGGACCGCCGATGTGTCGGTCGTGGTACTCGTGCCGGGCACCGGCGATGATGTGCAGGCGCTGAAGGCCGGAATCATGGAAATCGCCGACATCTTCGTGGTGAACAAGTGCGACCGCGACGGCTCCGAGCGCATGGTGACCTCAATCGAGTCGAACCTGGCCCTGCAGGCCTATGGCGAAGGCGAGTGGCGGCCGCCGATTCTGAAGACCGAGGCGACGACCGGCCGCGGCGTGGATGAACTGTGGGCAACCATTCAGCAGTTCCGAACCCACTCCGGGAATGCGGCGCCCGGCTCCAGCCGGACGCAGAGCACGCGCCGCCTGAAGGCTCGCAACGAGTTCCGCCTGCGCGACCTGCTGACGCATCGCTTCATGGAGTCGGTCGAACACGAACTGCTCGGCCCCGGCGAGTTCGACGCCTTGATCGCGCGCATCGCCGCCCGCGAAGTCGACCCGTATACGGCGGCCTCGGATATCCTGTCGCGGGCGCTCAGGCCCAAGTCATGATGAAAGCCGTCCTCGATCACATCGGCATTGCCGTCAGTGACCTGCCGGCCTCGCTCGCGTTCTTTCGCGACACGCTGGGGCTGCACCTCGAGTCGAGCGAAGAGATTGCCTCGCAGAAGGTGCGCGCGCATTTCCTGTCGACCGGCCAGTCGTCGCTCGAACTGCTCGAGGCGACGGCCGCTGATTCGCCCATTGCCAAGTACCTGGAGAAGCGCGGTCCCGGGATTCACCACCTCGCACTGCGGGTGGAGAATATTGCGGCGGCGCTGGCTCACCTGAAAGCGCGCGGCGTCCGGCTGATTGACGAGCGAGCCAGGCCTGGGGCGGAAGGTGCGCTGGTGGCCTTCATCCATCCGTCGGCTGCGCACGGGGTGCTGGTGGAGTTGAAGCAGCCGGCCCCCGCCGTGCCGCTGTTTCGCGTCGTCGGCCGCCATGCGCTGGGTGACCTCGAGTTGCTGTCGCTCTCGGACGGCTTCCTTCGCCTCGATGGCGGCGCCATGTTCGGCACGGTCCCCCGGACGATGTGGGGCAAACGATTGCCGCCCGATGATGTGAATCGCATCCCCCTCGGGATGCGGCCGCTGATCGTGCGTGGCGAAAAGACCTTGCTGATCGACGCAGGCTGTGGCGACAAAATGGACGCCAGGACCGCGGCGATCTACGGGCTCGACCGCAGCTATCACCTGGACCACTCGCTGGCCGAGGCCGGATTGACGGTCGACGACATCGATATCGTGCTGGCCAGCCACCTCCACTTCGATCACGTGGGCGGGTTCACGGCGTTGGCGAAGGATGGCACGCTCGTGCCGCGATTTCCCAAGGCGCGCTACGTCGCGCATCGTGGGGAGTGGGAAGACGCCACCCATCCTCACGAACGGAACCGCGCCAGCTACCTGCCGGAGAACTTCGTGCCGTTGCAAGACGCCGGCGTGTTGACGCTGGTGGATGAAGGCGCGGAGATTATGCCCGGCGTGAAGTTCCGGTGGTCGGGCGGCCACACGCCGAATCATCAAGTGGTGATGATCGAGTCGGGCGGCAAGACCGCGGTGTTCACCGCCGACATGTATCCGACCACGGTGCACATTCCCGACCCGTGGATCATGGGCTACGACCTCCACCCCATGGACACGCTGGCCTTTAAGCGCGCCTTCGCGAAAGAGGCAGTGGCGAAGGAGTACCTGCTGTTCTTCGAGCACGAGCCGTCGCTGGCGGCGGGCTACCTGCGCGAGCAGGACGGCAAGCGTTTCGTCGAGAGAGTTATCTAAGGGAGAGCGAGGATGTCCGTGCGGATTGGAATCATCGGCGGCAGCGGCCTGTACGACATGGACGAGCTGACCGACCGGGAAGAGAGAGTGCTGTCGACGCCGTTTGGCGCCCCGTCTGGGCCGTACGTGCTGGCCACGCTGCGTGGCAAGCGCGTGGCGTTCCTGGCGCGTCATGGCGCCGGCCATCGCCTGACCCCGAGCGAGTTGAACTACCGCGCCAATATCTTCGGGATGAAGATGCTGGGTGTCGAGTGGATCATGTCGGCCAGCGCGGTGGGCAGCCTCCAGGAGCAATACCGCCCGATGGACCTGGTGTTTCCAGATCAGTTCATCGATCGCACGCGCGGCCGCATCAGCACGTTCTTCGGCAATGGCCTGGTGGGGCATGTCGGCTTCGCGCACCCACTCAGCCACCGACTGTCGGCGCTGGCCGCCGACGCCGCGGTCGAGACCGGTGCGCGCGTACACCGCGGCGGCACCTACGTGTGCATGGAAGGCCCGCAGTTTTCCACGCTGGCCGAGTCGAAGCTGTATCGCACCTGGGGCGCTGACATCATCGGCATGACCAACCTCCAGGAAGCCAAGCTGGCGCGCGAGGCCGAGATTGCGTACTCGACCATGGCCCTGGTGACCGACTACGACTGCTGGCATCCCGACCATGATTCCGTGACGGTGGAGATGATCATCAACAACCTGACCCAGAACGCGAAGACGGCCCAGCAGGTGATCGCCAGGGTGGTTGAGCAGCTCGAGGTCGAGACGCGCGACCCGGCGCACAGCGCCCTGGCCACCGCCATCATCACGCGCCCCGACGCCATTCCTGAACAAACCAAGCGCGATCTTGCGCCCATCATCGGCAAGTACATCAAATGAAACTTATTGTTACTGGTTCCGTCGCGTTCGATTACCTGATGTCGTTCCCCGGCAAGTTCACCGAGCACTTCCTGCCGGAGCACATGCACCGGGTCTCGCTCAGTTTCCTGGTTGACTCGATGGACAAGCGGCGCGGCGGCTGCGCGCCAAACATCGCTTACACCCTGGCGCTGCTGGGCGAGCGGCCGTACCTCATGGCCACGGCCGGCCAGGACGTCGGCGATTACAAGACCTGGATGGACGCGGCGAACATCGATACGTCGTTGCTGAAAGTGGTCGAGGGCAAGTTCTGCGCGTCGTTTTTCTGCAGCACCGACCAGGCGAGCAATCAGATTGCGTCGTTCTACACCGGCGCCATGGCCAATGCCGGCGAGCTCTCGTTCCGAGGCGTGCCCGGGCTCGAAAGCGGGCTGGCGATCATTTCACCGAACGACCCCGGGGCGATGGTGCAGTATGCCGAGGAGTGCGCGGCGATCGGCCTGCAATATATCTGGG
>CAMBHC010000100.1 GCA_945866285.1 Candidatus Sulfopaludibacter sp. SbA3
TGGCCGTAAGTGCGCGGCCACCAAACCCGGCTGACTTCCGTCTCTAACAACAGGTGTGACTTTCCCGGTGTCGCGGGGATATCAATATTGACGGCTGAAGGCGGCCGCTTCAAGTCACCCTCGAACACCAGGCGTGAGTCCGCCCACACCTTCACGTGGACTGGATTCTCGTCGGCGTCGGGATGATCGACCCAGCCGACAAACTTGAGCGACCGGCCCTTGACCGGGACTTGGGTAATGGCTCGGCGTTCAGTCCATCGGCGGCCGGGACTGCCGTTGGCACTGCGTTCGAGGTCGCCGATACCCTGCGCGTATTCCCAACCGAAGCGGATCGCACGATTCCTCGGACGCAAGTCTCCGCGAGCATCCGCGAAGGTGATAGCCGAGTGGGCGGCCACAAGGCCCAGGGCGGCGACCCAGAACAAGCCGGACCGCTGCTGATCACGGGCGGCAGATGGCTCAACCGCGGTCCCCTGCACGGAGAGGAACCAGAAGACCAGCGTCCACAGGGTCAAAACCACGGGCAGCGACTGGCCCGGGACTCCCAACATCGACATCATGCCGAAGCCCGCGAGAGTGGCGCGAAGCACCCCGAGCGAGAAGCGGTCACGATCGCCGGTCGTCCTGGCGAACAGCGTCACCATGAAGATCACGCACCACACGATCCAGGGAATGCTGCCGAGCACGCCCAGTTCCGCCAGCAAGTGGCGATACCAGCTCTGCGCGTTGTCCGACGCAAGGTAGCGCGCGTTGAGTGATACCGAGAAGTCGTTCACCAATGTCGTGAACGAGCCGACGCCGACGCCAGCCCACGGATGGTCGATGATCATCGACACCGCGACCGGGCCGTAACCGAATCGATCCCATAAGAGTTCACGCAGCGAGGTGGCGAGACTGCGGTCACCAAATCCAGGGATGAACTCCAGTGTGCCACGATCGATCACCGTGGTAATCGCCGATCGCCGCGTCATGGTCAGGGCCACGGCGCCGAAGACCACCACCGCGACCACGATCAGCGCCAACCGCCTGGTGGTCAGCCGGGTATTGATTTCGGCCCTCTGCCAGGCCTTGAAGCCTTGGTACGCCAGAGCAGCAGAACCGATCGCCATCACGCCAAGCGCGGTGCGTGAGCCTGAGGTAAAGACACCCAGCGCGGCGAGCGTCACCCCGGCCGTTCCGACGAGCGCGGACCAAGGCCGCGGCAGGGTTCGCGCCAGCAGCACGGCGCCAGGAATCCAGAGTGCCGCGATCATGCCAAAGACGTTCGCGTCCCCGAATGTGCCGCTGGCGCGGTTCATGTGCGGCCACAAGTGGGGATTCAAGAACGTGAGATCGACAAAACCCTGATAGGTCGCCAGACAACAAGCCACCGCCAGCGCGGTCAGCAGGGGGAACAGCACCCGATTGCGGAAGGGCGCCATGCTGCCGTTCGGAAACCAACTGAAGAGCCGATCGAACCACAGGAGGCCAAGGTTGTGCACCAGCACCCAGTACGCGACGCCAGTGCCCGCCTCCCAGGGCAGGATGCCGATACTGGTGGTCGCGGCGTTCGACAGATAGAGAACTGCCGAATCAAAATCCAACTCGCGCAAAAACACGATTGGCCACGACACCGCGATCACGAGCGACCAGGCGATCAGCGGCCAGCAGAATCGCGACGAAAAATTCCACTGCCACGCACCGCGGCCGGAGAGGATCAGGCCCAGCAATGGGAAGGCCCACACAATTTCGACCGGCTCGAACTCGGTGCCGAAAGCGTAGAGAACGACGGCCCGCGCGAGGTAGGGCAACAGCAGGATGGCCATCGACACCTGGCCCGGCCACCGGGTTCCGGCAAGGGCGGCCACCACAAAGCCGACGATGGCGATCGGCAGCAGCGGCGCGTAGGCCGCGCTCGTCACGAGGTACAGCTCAACACCCGCTGCGATCAGCGTCGAGGCGATCACCAAGCCCTTCGTGAGCTGGTTCACGGCGCTCTTGGTGAACGGGTTCACCGCGCTCCTGGTGAACGGGTTCATCCGCGCGAGAGTGTCACGACGGTTTCAATGTGGTCGGTGTGCGGAAACATGTCAACTGGCTGGATGCGCGTCACGCGATACCCGGCATTGAGGATAACCGGCAATTCGGCCGCCAGCGCTTCGGGGTTACAAGAGACATAGACGGCCCGTGGCGGCGCGATCTGGTTGAAGACACCGTCCAGAACTTCCGGCGGGCAGCCCTGCCGTGGCGGGTCGAGGACCACGGCGTCCCAGCGGTCGCGCGCCACCCGGGGCAACGCGTCCTCGACGCTCGACGTGAGCATCCGCATCATCCCACCCGGAATGCGGTTCAGGCGAATGTTCGCCTCGGCATCCTTCATGGCCTGGCGGTTCTCTTCCACCGCCGTGACGCGCACGCCGGCCTTGACCAGCGGCAGCGACATCAGGCCGCTGCCACTGTAGAGATCAAGTACCTGCTGGGCGTCCCCGACGCCGTCGATCACCAGCTGGACGAGCGTGCGCGCCGCACCGACGTTGGTCTGGAAGAACGCCGTCGGCGACACCAGGAACGAGGTGTCGATGATCCCGTCCTGCTTGACGTGGCTGTGACCGTCGATCTTGATGGTTTCCGACCCCATCATGAAGGGCCCCGGTCGGTCGTTGATGTTGATGAAGAAACCGTCGGGGCGATCCGCGGAGGCCAGCAGGCCACGAATGGGCGTGCGCAGCGCCTTGTCGTTCTTGGTCACCACCAGCATCGCTACCGCCTGCCGATCGTCCTCCGTGGTCCGGACGATGATGTGGCGGACGAGGCCGTTGCGCTGGGCGCCGGCGCCGTAGATGCGGGCGCGCATCAAGCGGTCGCGCAGCGCGAACGCAATGCGGTTCCCCCGAGCACTGTGGACCGGGCACTCGTCGATGCGAACAATCTGCTTGGACCCGCGCGCGTAGTGGCCCATCACCAGACCGCGGCCCTGGCCTTCCGGACCGAACACGAACGACACCTTGGTGCGGAAGCGGTCCTCGAGCGGCGACGGCACCAGCGGCGGCACCGGCATGCCGAGCAACCGCGCCAGCCGCGCCTGTTTCTGCAACAGCTGCTCGGCGTACGCGACACCGGGCAGGCTGCAGCCGCCGCAGACGCCGAAGTGTTTACAGTTCATGGTGTCAGACACCCTTCCAAATTTTGCTAACTGCGCCGGCCTTCCGATCAACGGGGTTGCAAACGCAGTTGGCAAGATTTGGAAAGGTGTCTGACACCGTTACTTCACCCCGAGCAATTCCACTTCGAACACGAGCGTGGCGTTGGGGGGAATCACGCCGCCGGCACCGCGCACGCCGTAGCCCATGTCGGGCGGGATGGTCAGCACGCGTGTGCCGCCGACCTTCATGCCGGCAAAGCCCTTATCCCAACCGGGAATCACCTGGCCGCCGCCCAGTGGAAACTCGAACGGCTCGTTGCGATCCTTCGAGCTGTCGAACTTGCTGCCGCGCTTGTCGCCCTTCGCGGCGTCAAACAACCAACCGGTGTAGTGAACGCTCACGACCCGGCCCGCGACCGCCTCGGCGCCTGTGCCAACCTTGGTGTCAACCATCTGCAATTCCTTAACGCCAGTATCAGCCATTGGTACCCCTTCAGTGGATTCGGTCTTTTGAGCAGAGCCGCCGCACGCAATGGTGACGATCAGGAGCAGCGACGCAAACGAGAGTCTCTTCATTTAGGTGTCTCTAACTGGCAACATGACTAGCGAAGGCGAAGCCGAGCGAGTATTCCGGTGCCAAGGATTCGCACTGTTGGCGGCGCGCAGCGCCGGCAATTGAGCCCGACTCCCTCTCTCTCCGCCCGAACGAGACGAAGTCGAGTAAGTTGGCGGAGAGAGAGGGATTCGAACCCCCGGAACCCGTAAAGGTTCAACGGTTTTCAAGACCGCCGCTATCGACCGCTCAGCCATCTCTCCGCGCGAAGGTCTATTTTACCGCCTGTATGCGTTCCCGCCCACCCATGAATGGCTTGAGCGCCTCGGGAATAAGCACCGAGCCGTCGGCCTGCTGGTAGTTCTCGAGAATCGCGATCAGTGTCCGCCCCACCGCCAGGCCCGAGCCATTCAGCGTGTGGACGTGCTCCGCCTTGCCCGTGCCCTCGGGGCGGAACTTGATGTTGGCGCGCCGCGCCTGGAACCCTTCGCAATTCGAGCACGACGAGATTTCACGATACGTCTTCTGACTGGGCAGCCACACTTCGATGTCGTAGGTCTTGGCCGAACCGAAGCCCATGTCCCCCGTACAAAGCGCCATCGTCCGGTACGGCAGGCCCAGCAACTGCAGTACGCGTTCGGCGTTGGCGGTGAGGATTTCGAGTTCGGCGTACGACGTATCGGGCGTCGCGAACTTCACCAGTTCCACTTTGTCGAACTGGTGCTGGCGAATCAGCCCGCGCACGTCCGCGCCGTACGATCCCGCCTCGCTGCGGAAGCATGGCGTGTACGCGGTGAACTTCAACGGCAGCAGCCGACCGTCGAGGATTTCTCCGCGATAAAGATTGGTGACCGGCACCTCGGCGGTGGGGATCAGGTAGAGGTCCCAATCGCCGGCAATCTTGAAGAGGTCCTGCTCAAATTTCGGCAACTGGCCGGTGCCGTACAACGTGGAGGACGACACCAGAAACGGCGGCAGCACCTCGGTGTAGCCATGCTCGGTGGTGTGCAGCGTTAACATGAAATTGATCAATGCGCGCTCGAGCTGCGCGCCGGCGCCCATCAGGATGGCGAAGCGCGATCCCGAGATCTTGGTGGCGCGCTCGAAGTCGATGATCCCCAGCTGCGGACCGAGGTCCCAGTGTGCCTTCGCCTCGAACGGCAGCGCCACCGGGTCGCCCCACGTGCGCACCACCACGTTGTCGGCTGCGCTCTTCCCCACCGGCACGCTGGCATGCGGCAGGTTGGGCAGCGTCTCAAGAATCAGCGTGCGCTGGCGCTCGACGGCTTCGAGCTCCACTTCCATCTGCTTGATCTTCTGGTTGCGCTGCTTGCTGGCCTCATAGAGGTGCTGCACCTCTTCGCCCTGCCGCTTGGCGCGCGCCACCTGGTCGCCGGTCGCGTTTTGCTCGCGCTTCAATCCTTCAATGGCGGGAATCAGGCGCCGGCGCTGCGTCTCGAAAGTCGCCAGTTGCTGAAGCTCCGCCTTGGCGTCGAGACCCCGGTTGGCAAGGCCCTGCTGAACCGCTTCGGCGTTGTCGCGGACGTAAATGGGGTCGAGCATAACTACACTATTCTAATAGGTATGAGCGCTACCGTTCGCAAGGTCGTCTTCCCCGCCGCCGGCCTGGGCACCCGTTTCCTGCCGGCCACCAAGGCACAGCCCAAGGAAATGCTGCCGTTGGTCGACAAACCGACTATTCAATACGGCGTCGAAGAGGCGGTCCAATCGGGCGTCCCGAACATCATCCTGGTCACCGGTCGCGGCAAGAACGCCATCGAGGATCACTTTGATGTGTCGAAGGAGCTCGAATCGTTCCTCGAAAGCCGGGGCAAGCGCGACCTCGCCGAAGAGGTTCGCAAGATTTCCGATCAGATCAACGTCTCTTACGTGCGCCAGGGCGAACCGCTCGGCCTGGGTCACGCCGTGCTCGTCACCGAGACCCTGATCGGTAACGAACCGTTCGCCGTGATCCTGGCCGACGATGTGATCGATGCGACGCCGCCGGCGCTGGCGCAAATGATTGGCGTGTTCGACAAGGCGGGTGGCCCGGTGCTCGCTGTCGAGCGCGTCCCGATGGATCAGGTCTCGAGCTACGGCGTGATTGCCGGCGTGCCGGCGCCCGAATTTGGCAAGGGCGTGTACCGCGTGACCGACCTGGTCGAGAAACCGGCGCGCGAAGACGCGCCGTCAGACCTCGCCATCATCGGCCGCTACATCCTCACGCCCGACATCTTCCCTGCCCTGCACGAGACCGCGAAGGACAAGTCCGGCGAAATTCAACTGACCAACGGCTTGCGCAAGCTGCTGCAGTCGAGGCCCATCTATGCCTACGAGGTGGACGGCGTCCGCCACGACACCGGTAACAAGCTGGGGTTCCTGAAGGCGACCGTGTACTTCGCGATGAAGCGACCTGAACTCGCAGGACCTTTCCTGAAGTACCTGAAAGACGTTACGTCGCGCTCGTAGGCCCGGGACTTCAGTCCCGGCCGCGCTGGCGGGCCTACAGACCCGCCTCTACGTTGTGGGTGTGGTGTCCGCCTTGGTTTCAGTCTTCGTGGCGGTCTTGGTTTCCGTCTTCGTTTCGGTCTTCGAGTCGGACTTGGTCTCACCCGCCGGCGTGCTGGCGCTGCTCTCTTTCGCTGACCCGGTACCAAGATCGCTCTTGCCGCCGCGGCCGTAGTCGGTCAGGTAGAAGCCAGACCCCTTGAACTGGATCGCCGGCGACGAGAACAGCTTGCTCACGGCGCTGCCACACTTCGGGCAGATATCAATCGGCGCGTCCGAGTACTTCTGAATCACTTCGAAGCGGTGCGCGCAAGCGCTGCATTCATATTCGTAAAGCGGCATGTTATTACTCCAGCACCACGTCTGACGACCCATCAAGCATGAGACGCCGCAAGGCCCAGAAGGGCGCTGAGCCCTGGGCCAGCAGCGCATCGTGGAACGCGCGCAGCGAGGGCTTGCCGCCTTGCTGCTCGTACCAGTCGCGGCGCAGTTTCAGCAGCATCAGTTTGCCTGCCGAGTACACAAGATACGTCGGATCGAAGGTGCCGCGCTCGGCTTCGCGCCGGGCATTGGCTTCTTCCAGGAAGGCTTCGTCGCGGAAGAACCGCACGCCCTGCTCCACTGACCAGTCTTCCGTGTGCAGGCGGATGCCGACAACAAAGCGGGCGAGGCGGACCAGCGCCTCGGCCAGTTGGGCCAGCTTCAGCGACCGATCGCCCTTGCCGAAGCCGGCCTCGAGCATCATCTGCTCGCAGTAGTGGGCCCAGCCTTCCATGTAGGAGGCGGGTGCGAACATCGTCGAGCGGCGCACCTTTGAATCGACCTTCCGCAAGTGCTGATAGTGCAGGAAGTGTCCGGGGTACACCTCGTGGATCGAGATGTTCCACAGGGTCGGCGTGTTGAAATCGCGCAGGTGCTCGAGCTTGCGCTCCGCGTCCCACTTCTGATCGACGTCGGTCAGGTAGTACATCGCGCGCGACGGCTTCGATTCGTAGGGCCCAGGCGTCCACATGCTGGCCGACGACCAGCGGAAGAACTCTGGCGTGGCGGCGACGGCGACTCCGGAGCTGTCGGGAATGCTGACGACAGGGTTGCGGGACAGGAAGGTGTGGAGTTCGTCGAGCTGCTCACGCGCGGTAGCGATCAGGGCGCCGGGTGCCGGATGCTGCGCCTTCGCTTTTCGCCACGCTTCAATCGGGTCGCCGCCATTGCGTCCGCCGGCCAACTGGCGGAACTCTTCCTGCGTCGCCGCCATTTCGCGCATGGCAATGGCCAGCAGGCGATCGACTGGAAGCGTAATTCCCTCTTCCAACCGTAGCTTCTGTTCGAACTTGTCGCGGCCGAGGCGAAACGACCCCTTGGCCTTGGGCCGAATGTCGTTCTCGAGGTCATCGACGTAGGCGCCAATCGTCCGCACCGATTCGGTGCACGCATCGTCGAGGTCGCCGAGCAGGTGGATATCATCGATATTTGAGAAGGCGCGGGGCAGATCGCTCTTAATGAACGACATGGCGCCGCGCCAGGTGTCGATGCCAACCTTCACGAAGATGGCGGGCGGATCCTTGATGTTGTCGCGGGCGGCCTGCACGAGCCGCGGGACCTGGCGCAGCTTGGACAGGACCCGGCAAGCCCGATCGGTCTCGGGGGAGTGAGTGAAAATGGCCTGGGCGGCCAGGCTCGAGGCCAGAATATCGGCGTAGACGTGCGGATTGCGCTCCCACGGCCGCGTCGCTTCCAGGTCGAATTGGCGAGCCCTGATGTTCGCCGCCACGATCTGGTGCTCAACTTGCTCCCGAAGCGGGAGGTTCGCGTGCGGAATGCTGTCGAGCCGCCGGGCGAAGCCGGAAAGGGCACTCGTGTGACTGTCAATGGCCGTACGCCGGAAGTCCTCTAACAGGTCGTCATGGATGTGAACACCGTCCATGGTCGCCCCGGTGGGGTGGACCTCGTAGAGATAGGCGAGATAGTCGTCGACGAAGTGGGGTAGTGGTTCAGCCGCGTGCATGCAGGAAACTAGGCCGCGATCTCGGGAAAGCGGCCATCTCGCAATGGTACAATAAAATGCGGCTGATGAAGGGGACGCTGTACGTCGTCGCGACACCCATCGGCCACCTCGAAGACATCACGCTTCGCGCTCTCCGCATCTTGAAGTCCGTGCAATTGGTG
>CAMBHC010000101.1 GCA_945866285.1 Candidatus Sulfopaludibacter sp. SbA3
CCGGGGCGCGGCGTTCTACAAGGGCCGGGTGTATGTCGGCGCGCTCGATGGCCGGCTGATCGCCATCGATGCGAAGAGCGGCAAGCCGGCCTGGTCGGTGACCACCGTCGATCAGAAGCAGGCGTACCCCAGCACCGGGGCGCCCCGCATCGCCAAGGGCAAGGTGATCATCGGCAACGGCGGCGCCGAGTACGGCGTGCGCGGATACGTGTCCGCGTACGACGCCGAGACCGGCAAGCTGGCATGGCGCTTCTACACCGTGCCGGGCGATCCGTCGAAGCCGCAGGAGAACAAGGCCCTCGACAAGGCGCTGCCCACGTGGAAGGGCGACAACTGGTGGAAGCTCGGCGGTGGCGGCACCGTGTGGGATTCGATCGTCTACGACCCTGACATCAACCTGCTCTACGTCGGCACCGGCAACGGCTCCACCTGGAATCGCCACCTGCGCAGCCCCGGCGGCGGCGACAACCTCTACCTGGCGTCGATTCTCGCGATCAATCCCGACAACGGCGAACTGGTCTGGCACTACCAGACCACGCCTGGCGACACCTGGGACTACACGGCCGTGCAGCCGATGATGCTGGCCGACCTGATGATCGGTGGCCGCCAGCGCAAGGTGATCATGCAGGCGCCCAAGAACGGCTTCTTCTACGTCCTCGATCGCGCGACCGGCGAACTGCTGTCGGCGGATCCGTACGTCACCGTCAACTGGGCCACGCACGTCGACATGAAGACCGGCCGGCCGGTCGAAGTGCCTGGCGCCGACTACGCCGACAAGGGCACCTACATCCGGCCCGGTCCCCTCGGTGGCCACAACTGGCAGGCCATGTCGTTCAGCCCGAAGACGGGCCTGGTCTACATTCCCGCCCAGGACAACGGGCGCTACTACGAGAAGCAGGAAGGCTTCGAGTACAAGCCGCTCGAGTACAACCTCGGCCTCGCACCCGCTGGCCGCAACCCCGACCGCTATGACGTGCCATACGCCGGGCGACTGCTCGCGTGGGATCCGGTCGCGCGCAAGCCGCGCTGGACGGCGGAGTACGGCTCATACTGGAACGGCGGGACGCTGGCGACGGCCGGCAACCTGGTCTTCCAGGGCACGGCGTTGGGCGACTTCATCGCCTACAACGCCGCGACCGGCGAAAAGCTCTGGTCGTCGTGGGCCACGACCGGCATCGTCGCGCCGCCGATCACGTACATGATCGATGGCAAGCAGTACGTGTCGGTAATGGCGGGTTGGGGCGGCGCGTTCCCGAAGAAGGCGCGCAGCTACGGACGGCTGTTGACGTTCACGATCGGCGGCACCGCCGCGTTGCCGGCGCGGCCGCGGCCGCGCACGGTCACCGCCATTGCCAGCAATGCCCGGCCCGAGGAGATCGCGGCGGGCGAGAAGATCTTCAACACCTACTGCGCGCGTTGCCACGGCGGCGCCACGATCCTGCCGGATCTGCGGCGGTCATCGCCCGGCATCTACACGGGACTCGACAAGATTCTCGATGGGTCGCTGGTTGAACGCGGCATGCCGCGGTTTGCCGAGCTCGACAAAACCGCCGTGGCGGCGTTGCGGGCGTACCTGTTAGACGAGCGAAAGAAACTCAAGTAGAGGCGGGCCTTTAGGCCCCCCGGTAATTACCGCGACCGGGGCGCATGCCCCGGTCGTGTCTTGCGGGCGGTCACGGCCGGCGGCTGTGGGCCCTTCTTCCTGGTTGGCCGATCGTTCTCGTGCACGAGAGCGAGCAACAACACTTCGTCGATCGTGCTCACGAGGTGGATGGTGAGTCCCTTCAGCAATTCCTCGCCAAGGTCTTCCTTGACGTTCTTCTCGTTCTGCTTCGGGAGGATCACTTCCTTGACGCCGGCACGCTTGGCGGCCAGCACCTTTTCCTTGATGCCACCGACCGGCAACACCTTGCCCGACAGCGTGATCTCGCCGGTCATCGACAGGTTGCCACGCACCGGGCGACGGGTCAGCTCCGAAACCATGGCGGTGACCATCGTCACGCCGGCCGACGGACCGTCTTTCGGAATCGCGCCCGACGGCACGTGCACGTGTATCTCGGAGTTCTTGAAGAAGTCCGGATCGATCTGCCACTCGTTGGCGTGCGCGCGCACCCACGACAGCGCCGCGCGCGCGGATTCCTTCATTACGTCGCCGAGCTGCCCGGTGAGCGTGAGCGAGCCGCCACCGGTCATGCGCTTGGCCTCGACGAACAGCACGTCGCCGCCCACCGGCGTCCACGCCATGCCCGTGGCCACGCCTGGCTGCTTGGTGCGGTCCTTCACTTCTTCTTCCATGAAGCGGAACGAGCCGAGCACTTGTTCAACGAACTCGGGCGTGACTCTGACCTTGTGGTCGTCGCCTTCGGCGCGGCGCCGCGCGATCTTCCGGCAAATGGCGCCGATCTCGCGCTCGAGATTGCGGACCCCCGCTTCACGGGTGTAGCCGCGGATCACTGCGCGCAGGCCGGCGTCGGTAAAGACCACCTGCTGCTTGTTCAGCCCGTGGTTCAGCACCTGCTTGGCGACGAGGTGGTCGCGGGCGATGGCGAGCTTCTCTTCCTCGGTATAGCCGGGGAGTTCCAGCACCTCCATGCGGTCGCGCAGCGGTGGCGGAATTGTGTCGAGCACGTTCGCCGTCGTCACGAACAACACTTCCGAGAGATCAAACGGCACGTCGAGGTAGTGATCGCGGAACGTGTTGTTCTGTTCCGGATCGAGCACCTCGAGCAACGCAGACGAGGGGTCGCCGCGGAAGTCGTTGCCGAGCTTGTCGACCTCATCGAGGATGAAGACCGGGTTCTTCGATTCGGCCCGTCGCAGGCCCTGGATAATCTGGCCGGGGAGCGCACCGATGTAGGTGCGGCGATGGCCACGAATCTCCGCCTCGTCGCGGACGCCGCCGAGCGAGATGCGCACAAACTTGCGTCCGAGCGACTGCGCGATCGAGCGCGCGAGAGATGTCTTGCCGACGCCTGGGGGTCCGACGAAGCACAGGATGGGCCCCTTCATTCCCGGGTTCAGCTTGCGCACGGCGAGGTATTCGAGAATGCGGTCTTTCGCCTTCTCCAGGCCTGAGTGCTCGGCATCCATGATGCCCTTGGTCTTTTTCAGGTCGATGACCTCGTCGGTCCGTTTCGACCACGGCAGCGCGACGATCCAGTCGAGATAGGTGCGCGCCACGGTGTATTCGGCGGCGGCCGGGGGCATCTTCGAGAGCCGATCGAGCTCGCGCAACGCTTCTTTCTTCACCGGCTCTGGCAGGCCGGCGGCTTCGAGCTTGGTGCGCAGCTCTTCGATCTCACGCGTCTGGTCGTCGCCTTCGCCGAGTTCCTTCTGAATCGCCTTCAACTGCTCGCGCAGGAAGTAGTCGCGCTGGTTCTTGCCGACTTCAGATTGCACCTGGCTCTGGATCTTCGAGCCGAGCTCGAGGACCTCGAGCTCCTTGATGAGCAGGCGGTTGAGCAAGTCGAGACGCGCACGGACGTCCAGCGTCTGCAGCACTTCCTGCTTGGTCTCGGTGGCGATGGTACCCAGTCCAGACGCAATAAAGTCAGCCAGGCGACCCGGATCGGTGATGTTCGACGCCAGCGCCTGCAGGTCGTCCGACATCAGCGGCGACAGTGAAACGATCTGCTGGAAGTTGGCCTTGATGTTCCGCTGCAGCGCGTCGATCTCGAGGCGGTCTTCATCCTTCAGGGTCTCGGGCGCCTCGGTGGCCTTGCCGCGCAGGTAGGGACGAGTCGCGGTGATCTCGTCGAGACGCACACGCGCCAGGCCCTGCACGATGATGCGCAGGCTGCCGTCGGGTAGCTTGAACATCTTGTGAATCTGGCTGGCGGTGCCGATTTCGTGAAGGTCTTTCTGGCCAGGCTCGTCTTCGCCGGCTTCGCGCTGCGCAAACACCGCAATGGTCTGGCCGCTGGCGACGGCTTCGTCAATCAGCTTGACGGAGCTTTCGCGCGCCACGGCAAGCGGCATGAACGCATGGGGAAACAGCACGGTGTCGCGCAGGGGCAGCACCGGCATTTCCGGCGGCACGCGAAACACCGGCGTGTCCGCACCGGCAGGATTAAGAGGATCGATTGGATTGCTCACTCGTTGCCGCCCCTCCTAGGGGCGATTGTCGTCAGGCGTGAGCCGCAGGCGGGACGGTGACAGGCCCCGCTACCGCCGGTCCCCCAACCCGGCTGCCGCGTTGGGGTGGTTGGCGGAGCCTGTAAATTCGGACGCCGAAGTGTTATCCGCGCATGTCGAAGCCGAGACTCGATGAACCACGGCGCGCCTGGCTGCGTTCGCGCTGCTGGGCCATCTCGCGGGCTTCTTCGCAGTCCTTGCAACGAACGGCGAAGGGAAGCGCGCGCAGCCGGGGCTGGGCGATCTCTTCGGCGCACTCGAAGCAGTGACCGTAAGTGCCTTCGTCAAGGCGCGACAGCGCCTCGTTGATCTTGTTTAGCGTCTCCGCCTTCATCTGGATGAGGGCGAATTCGATGTCTTCCTGAATGTCGACCTCAGAGGTCTCACCCGGATCGAGGACTTCGTGGTCCTTTTCCGAACCCTCGGCGCGCACATCGCGGATCTTGCCCTGAACTTCGTTCAGAATCTCGCGCTGACGCTCGACGAGCATCCGCTTCAAATCGTCGTATCGCGCCCCGGTGGGCACTTCCGCTACCGCTACTTTCCGCTTCTCTGACTTGGCTGCCATGACTTCGGCCGCTCCCTTCAATCTTCCCTGTCCTGACAGGGAAGCTGTGATTTGCTTCGCTCTTGCGCTACCTGTAAGCAAGACCGATGCCTATGAACCCGACCGGACCTGAACTTCAAATTACCGATATAAGCGATGGATAGAATGACAGGGGGTATAAACCGGAGAGCTCGTAGTGCCTGCTGTCGTCGATGTTTAACAGTCGGCCCAGGCTCGGTCTTTCATGTCTATCGCGTTTGTTCACAAGGACTTAATCGTCCTCGCTTTACCGGAATATCGCTGGTCCGAACACCGTTCACTCTTGGTTAGACGTCGGACCAGCCATTTGGGTTCTGCCCCCCTCTGTCACTAATCGGGGACACCCGGAAACAGGAAAAGGTAGCACACCGCCCCACACTGTGGCAAGAATTACACGTTAGGGAAAACTCACGCCATTCGTGGTGGCCTGGTCCTCGACAATCGATGTCGCCCTGACGACGGGGCGTACTGATAAGATAGGCGTTTCTCTAAGGAGCGTTAGTTATGGCAATGCGCTGTGAAATCTGTGGCAAGGGTCCGGTGGTAGGCCGCCGTGTCTCCCACGCCCACAACGTCCGTCCCCGTCGTTTCGAGCCGAACCTGCAAATGGTCCGTGCGGCCGTCAATGGCGCAACCAAGCGGATGAAGGTCTGCACCCGCTGCATCCGTTCGAGCAAGATCGTTAAGGCCGCGTAATGCGGGAACTGGTGATGGCCGACGGCGCGGCGAAGGCCATCGGGCCGTACTCGCCGGCGCTGAAGGTGGGCAACCTGCTGTTCCTGTCGGGGTCGATTCCACTCGATCCCGTGTCGGGACAGATTGTTCCGGGCGACATCACGGCCCAGGCCACGCGCGTGATGGACAACATCCAGGCGTTGCTGGCCGCGGCCGGTGCGGACTTTTCGCACGTCGCGCGGACGACCGTGTTCATGGTTGATCTCGGCGAGTTCGCCGCCATGAACGAGGTCTACGCCAGCTACTTCGTGGCGCCGTATCCGGCGCGCTCCACCGTGCAGGTGGTCAAGCTGCCGAAGGACGTGCGCGTCGAAATCGACGTCATCGCCGTTCTGGGATAGGCGTCGACCGCTCCACGTTCAACACCCCCTTAATCCCGCGCACCGACTTGATCACCTGCTCCAGGTGCTTCATGTCCTTGATCTCAACCGTGACGTCAATGCGGGCGCGCTGGTCGCCGGTGCGCGCCTCCATGTTTGTGATGTTGGTGTTGATGTCGGAAATCCGCTGGCTGAGTTCGGCCAGCATCCCCTTCCGATCTTCCACTTCAATGGCGAGCCTGACCGTGTACGGGGCGATGTCCAAGCCCTTGTCCCACTCCACGTCAATGCGGCGCTCGGGGTCGTACATCAGGTTAATGACATTGGGACACTTGGCTGAGTGGACGGAGACGCCCTTGCCGCGCGTGATGTAGCCCACAATCTGCTCCCCGCGAATCGGGTTGCAGCACTTCGCCCGAAACACCATCACATCGTCGGCCCCGCGCACCTTGATGCGGTCGGGCTCGCTGCCGGTGCGCAGCACGCGCTTGACGACGGACACCACCGGGTGCTCGGGTGCCCGCTCCTTCAGCTTGTCCTGCGGGACAAGCTTGTCGAGCACCAGCCGCGGCGACACCTTGCCGTAGCCGATTTGCGCCAGCAGGTCTTCGGGCCTGGCGGCGGCAAACTCCGCGAGAATCTTCGCGGTGGCGTCGCTGTCGAGGAGCTTGGCGCCGTTCAGGCCGAACCGGCGGGCCTCCTTGTCAAACACGCGCTTGCCGAGTTCAACCGCGCGCGCCTTCTCCTCGACCTGGATCAGGTGCTTGATTTTGTTACGCGCCCGCGAGGTGACGGCGAAGTTCAGCCAGTCACGGCTCGGCTTGTGCATCGCGTTGCGGATGACCTCGACGATGTCGCCGTTCTTGAGGCGGGTGCGCAGGGGCACCATGCGGCCGTTGACCCGCGCGCCGGCGCACTGGTGACCGACATCGGTGTGAATCGCATAGGCGAAGTCGATCGCCGTGGAGCCCTTCGGCAGCACCTTGACCGTGCCGCGCGGCGTGAAGGTGTAGACCTCTTCCGGATAGAGATCAATCTTGAGGTTCGACAGGAACTCCTGCGGGTCACGGGTGTCCTGCTGCCACTCGAGCAACTGCCGCAACCACTGGAAGTACTGCTCGTCGCGGCCCGCGCCAACGCGGCCCTCCTTGTATTTCCAATGCGCGGCGATGCCCTCTTCGGCGAGCCGGTGCATTTCCTCGGTGCGGATCTGCACCTCGAACGGGAAGCCGCGATCACTGATGACCGAGGTATGCAGCGACTGGTAGCCGTTGGGCCGCGGCATGGCGATGAAGTCCTTGATGCGGCCCGGTACCGGCGACCACGTCTGGTGAATGATGCCGAGCGCGGCGTAACAGTCCTTCACCGAGGGCGTGACGATGCGCAGCGCGACGAAGTCGTAAACCTGATCGAGATCGATCTTCTGGGCGTTGAGCTTGAGCCAGATGCTGTAGAGGCGCTTGACGCGGCCGTCGATGCTGATGACCGGCACCTGCGCCTCGCGCAACTTGTCGCGAATGTCGGTGGTCAGCTGCTCGATCATGCCCTCGGTCGGCTTGCGCTTGGCTTCGACCTTGCCGCGCAACGCCTCGAAGGCGGCCGGCTCGAGATAGCGAAACGACAGCTCTTCGAGCTCGTTCTTAATGCGGCTCATGCCCAGGCGATTGGCAATCGGCGCGTAGATGTCGAGGGTCTCCTGCGAAATGCGCGCGCGCTTGTCGTCGGCCATGTGCTGCAGCGTGCGCATGTTGTGCAGGCGGTCGGCGAGCTTCACGAGAATGACGCGGATGTCATCCACCATCGCCAGCAGCATCTTGCGAAAATTCTCGGCCTGCCGTTCCTCGGTCGACGAAAACGGGATGGCGCCGATCTTGGTCACGCCCTCGACAATGTGGGCGACGTCCTCGCCGAACTTCTCGCGAATTTTTTCAGGGGTGGTCAGGGTGTCCTCGACCACGTCATGGAGCAGGCCAGCGGCAATGCAGACCGCGTCAAGCTTCATGTCGGCCAGGATGTCCGACACTTCCAGCGGGTGCACGAGGTAGGGCTCCCCCGAATGGCGGACCTGTCCCTTGTGCTCCAGGGCCGAGAAAACGTAGGCCCGGCGGAGCAACTCAAGATCGGCGTCCGGGCTGTAGCCCCGGACCTTGTCGAGCAGATCCTCGAAGCGAATCATGAAGTTCGGTGTCTAATGGCGTATCGGTTGCTGGTGGTCCGGCTGAAGCCGGCCGCTACATTCAGAGACAGTCCGGCCCTGGGCCGGAGGCTACATGTGGCGTCGGCCTTTAGGCGGACCATGACCCATCATAGGGCAAGGTTGGGTCCATGGTTGCGGGGGGTCTGGAATCGAAGCTATACTTTCGGGCCTTGCGACTTGGACGTGTTTTACAGGGACTTACAGGGGGAATTCTGATGAGAAAGCGGTCTTCGGCAGCGTATTTGGCGCTGGTTATGGGACTGGGCGTCACGCTTGCCGGTTGCGGATACATCGGCGAGGTCCGCGCCATGAAGGCGTTCAAGGACGGCAACAAGGCCTACGGCGCCAGTGATTG
>CAMBHC010000102.1 GCA_945866285.1 Candidatus Sulfopaludibacter sp. SbA3
GGCGTCGGAAACTGGGTGGCGATCTCTTCCATGGGCGCGTTCATTATAGATGTTGGAGTAAAATCGACGGGCAGATGAGTACACGGCGACCCGTGCTTGTGGAGCGGGCGGCGCTCGTTGGCCTGGTCACCGGCGGCGCGCGGCGGATCGACGCCGAACATTCGCTTGAAGAGCTCGGCGGCCTCGCCGAGGCCGCCGGCGCGCGCGTGGTCTTACGGGTGCTCCAGGAACGCCCCAAACCTGATTCGGCGACGTTTCTCGGCAGCGGCAAGGTCGAGGTGCTGGCGGCCGCCGCCTCAGAGGCCGACGCGGACGTTGTCATCTTTGACAACGAACTGTCGCCGGCGCAGTTGCGCGAGCTCACCAAGCGTCTCGATCGCAAGGTGGTCGATCGCACCCAGCTGATCCTCGACATCTTCGCCCGGCGCGCACGCACCCGCGAAGGCAAGCTGCAGGTCGAGCTGGCCCAGCTCAAGTACATGCTGCCGAGGTTGATCGGCTCCAGCGCGGGGTTGTCGCAGCAGGGTGGTGGCATTGGCACGCGGGGCCCCGGCGAAACCAAGCTCGAAGCCGATCGCCGTCGCATTCGTGTCCGCATGAAAGTGCTCTCCGATGACATCGACGTCGTCCGTCGCCGGCGCACGCAATTGCGCGAACGGCGCCACAAGATGGACGCGCCGACCGTCGCGCTGGTGGGCTATACCAATGCCGGCAAGACGACGCTGTTCAACCGGTTGACGAAGTCCGACGCCGAAGTCTCGGATGCGCTGTTCGTGACCCTTGATCCGTTGGTGCGCCGCGTCTCGCTGCCGGATCGACGCGAGCTGCTGGTCAGCGACACCGTCGGCTTCATCGACCGGCTGCCCCACACGCTAGTGGCGGCGTTTCGAGCGACGCTCGAAGAAACCGCCGACGCCGACCTGGTGCTGCACGTCATCGATGCGTCCAACCCTGAGCGCGAACGGCACATGGCGGCTGTGACGCGCGTGCTGGAGGAAGTCGGGGCGCACCTCGTGCCGCGCATCGAGGTCTACAACAAGGTTGATCAACTCTCGCCGGATGAGCGCCGCCGGGTGCAGGAGGCTGACCCCTCGTCACTGTTGATTTCGGCGGCCACCGGCCAGGGCTGTGCTGAGCTGCTCGAGAGCGTGGCGTCGCGACTCGCGCTGGATCAGCAGCGCGTCACGCTCGATCTCGACCTGTCAGATCCCGCCCAGGCCGAGCGCCTGGCCTGGGTCTATCGGCATGCCACGGTCCACAGCCACGCCACGATGGGCGACCACGCGACGCTGGAAGTCGACTTGCCACGCCGGTTGTTGCCCAAGGTCGGCATGGCCACGCCCGCGGCACCGAAGGTGAGAGGCCGTCGTGTTTAGGCGCCTCCTGTGGTGGTCGACGTGTCTGTCCGTCCTCGCGATCGTCGCCTGTGCGCCGAAAGCGCCGCCCGCGGTCGTCGGTGCGCCGAAGCATCCCGACTTCATGTTTCCGGTGGCACCCGAGGGCACGGCGGCCGCACAGTCGGCTCGCCTCGATCGCGGCTGGCAATACCTGCAGCTCGATGACACCCGCAACGCTGAGCGCGAGTTCGCGGCGGCCTTGAAGCAGCAGGCGGCCTTCCATCCGGCCGATGCGGCGCTGGCCTACGTCTCGCTCGCGCGCGGCAACGACGCCGAGGCCCTGACGCGGTTCGACCGGGCGCTGGCCGGTGACGCCGGCTACGTTCCGGCGTTGGTCGGACGCGGGCAGGCCCTGCTCGAATTGGCGCGCGTTGGCGACGCACTCGTCAGCTTCGAGGCGGCGCTCGCAAAGGACAGCGCACTGACCGATCTCAAGTCCCGGGTCGACGTGCTGCGGTTCCGCGCGACCCAGGACATGCTGGCCCGCGCCAAGTCGGCGGCCGATGGCCGACGCTGGGACGAGGCGAAGGCGGCGTATCAGCAGGCGATTGCGGCCTCGCCGGACTCGGCCTTCCTGTATCGCGAGCTGGCCCTGGTCGAGCAGCGAGCCGGCGATCCCGTCACGGCCCTCGACCACTATCGCAAGGCCGTCGAGCTTGATGCCGGCGATGCGCGCTCGTGGGCCGCGATCGGCGGGCTGCTGGAGGGCAACGACGATGCGGTGGGCGCGTTGTCGGCGTATGAGCGCAGCCGCGCGCTTGACCCGGCCGAAGTGCCCGAGAACGCGCTGGCCCGGGTGAGGGCCAGGGCCGCGGTGCTCAAGCTGCCGGCGGAGTATCGCGCCATTGCCGGCAACCCCGGCGTCGCGCGGGGCGAGATCGCCGCGTTGATCGGCATTCGCCTGGAGGCGTTGGTCGCGCGGGCACGGCCGCGGCAGTTGGTCATTACCGACATTCGCGGCCATTGGGCGCAGCAGTGGATCAGCACCGTGGCCCGCGCCGGGGTCATGGACCAGCAGCCGAACTATGAGTTCCAGCCGGCCCAGCGGGTTCGCCGCGGCGAGCTTGCGCTGACCGTGTCTCGCTTGTTGGGATTGATTGGCGCGGCGAAGCCTGACCTCACCAGGAAGTGGGAGGCGACGAAGGTCGCCGTGAACGACGTGCCCGCCGGTCACCTCAGCTACCGGTATGTGTCGCAGGCCGTGGCCGCCGGAGTCATGCCCTTGAACGCCGGCAACTTCGACTTGTTGCGCAACGTGACCGGTGCGGAGGCGATCGAGATTATCAGCCGCCTGGAGGCCCTGGCCCGGCCATGAGCACGCAGGTCTTTACTCTGGCGAATCAGCTCACCATTCTGCGGATGCTGCTGGTGCCGGTGTTTGTCCTGCTGACCCTGTATGGGAGATCAGGCTGGGCCCTGCTGACCTTCATGTTCGCCGGCATGACCGACCTGCTCGACGGCCTGGCCGCCCGCAAGACCAGTGGCAAGACCGACCTGGGCGCCTGGCTCGATCCGATTGCCGACAAGTTACTGATTGGCGCCACCTTCGTCGTGTTGACGCTGCCCAATATCGGCCTCGTCAATCGCTTGCCCTTGTGGCTCACCATCACGGTGATCAGTCGCGATGTCGGTATCCTGCTCACCGTCGCGATCGTGAACCTCGCGATTGGTCCCCGCACCTTCCGCCCGTCACCACTCGGCAAATTGGCGACCGCGACCTTCGTGCTGTCGTGCGTGGTGGTGATGTACTTCAATTACCTCGGTCATCCCTCGGTCTGGGTCACCGTGGCGATCTGGACGTCACTGGTCGTGACCATCGCGTCGTGGGTGGATTACGTCTGGCGGCTGGCCAGGATCATCAATAAGTAGAGGCGGGTCTTCAGACCAGCCTGGGGCGCGGCTTGGTCGCTGGTGGGGCTCGGCGCATGGCGCCTTGTGGGGCCTCAGAACAGTCAGGCGTGGATGCCTTACGTGAGCCCACGTCGCCCGCCGGGCCCGCTGCGCTGGCCCCCGGGTCCACGCGGGCGCCACGATCCGCCCGCCGCTCCACCACCAGGACGATGACCACCAGGGCGCGCGTGCGATCGCCCTGCGCCCGCCGGTCGATGTCCCGTGCCCGGTGCGCGATCGGCAGAGGGCGTGGGGTGTGGTGTGTTGGCGACAAACCCTTCGAGCTTGCGCCGCGCAATACCGCGACCGAGAAAGCGCTCGAGCCGGCGCAGGTCATCCATCTCGTCATGTGAGACAAAGCTGATGGCGTCGCCAATGGCTTGCGCCCGTCCGGTGCGGCCAATGCGGTGCACGTAGTCTTCGGGCTGCGGCGGGAAGTCGTAGTTGATGACGTGCGAGATGCCGTCGACGTCGATGCCGCGTGCTGCGATGTCGGTGGCCACCAGGCAGCGCACGTCGCCGGACTTGAACCGCTTGAGGGCGAGGATGCGCTGGCCCTGCGTGCGGTTCGAGTGCAAGGTGGCGCAGCGGATGCCGGCGTCCTCGAGCTTGCGGGCAATGCGGTCGGCGCCGTGCTTGGTCCGCGAGAAGACCAGCACCGACTGCAGGGTGCTGTCCTTCAGCAAGTGGACGAGGGCCGGTACCTTGGCGGCCTGTGAGACTTCAACGATCCACTGGGCCACCGCCTCGACCGGCGTCGAGCGCGCGCCGATTTCCACCAGCACGGGCGTCTTCAGGAACTCCTTCGAAACCGCTTCGATCTCTTTCGACAGGGTTGCCGAAAACAGCAGGGTCTGCCGCATTTTGGGCGTCGCCGCGACGATCTTGCGGATCGGCGGCAGGAAGCCCATATCGAGCATGCGGTCGGCTTCGTCGAGCACCAGGACCTGTAGATCGGCGAAGCTGACGTGCCGCTGCTGCATCAGGTCGAGCAGGCGGCCTGGCGTCGCCACGGCGATGTCGACGCCGCGGCGCAAGGCCTGGATCTGCGGACCGCCACCGACGCCGCCGAAGATCGTGGCGTAGCGCAATGGCAGGTGACGCCCGTAGGCGCGGATGTTCTCCTCGATCTGCGCGACCAGTTCGCGGGTCGGCGCCACCACCAGCGCGCGCATGTGCTTCTGCGACGGTGACGCACTCAGCCGTTCGAGCAACGGCAACACGAACGCGGCGGTCTTGCCCGTGCCGGTCTGCGCCACGCCAATGATGTCGCGGCCTTCGAGAATGACCGGGATGGCCTTCGCCTGAATCGGGGTGGGCTCAACGTAGCCCTGTTCCGTGAGTGCGGTGGTGATCTTTGCGCCGAGCCCGAGCGTGGTGAATGGCAACTAGGAACCCAGGACCTTTGCCCGGAAGTAGTTGATGGTCTTGCCCAGGCCTTCGTCGAGCGACACCTTGGGTTCCCAGCCCAGCAAGGTGCGCGCCCGCGTGATGTCCGGCTGGCGCACCTTCGGATCGTCGGTCGGCAGCGGCTTGTAGATGATCTTGCTGGTCGAGCCGGTCATCGCAATGATCTGGCGCGCGATCTGCTCGATCGTCATCTCTTGCGGGTTGCCGATGTTGATCGGGTCGTTTTCCTTCGACAGCATCAGGCGGATCAGGCCATCGACCAGGTCGCTGATGTAGCAGAAGCTGCGCGTCTGGCTGCCGTCACCGAAGACCGTGACGTCCTGGTTCAGCAACGCCTGCGACATGAACGCCGGCACCGCGCGACCGTCGCGGATGCGCATGCGCGGACCGTAGGTGTTGAAGATGCGGACGATCTTGGCGTCGAGGCCGTGATAGCGGTGGTAGGCGGCGGTCATGGCCTCGGCGAACCGCTTGGCTTCGTCGTAGACGCCGCGCGGGCCGATCGGGTTGACGTTGCCCCAGTAGGTTTCTTTTTGCGGGTGCTCGAGTGGATCGCCGTAGACCTCCGAGGTCGAGGCAATCATGAACGTCGCGCCCTTGGCCTTGGCCAGGCCCAGCGCCTTGTGCGTGCCGAGCGCACCGACCTTCAGCGTCGGGATGGGGAGTTCCAGGTAGTCGACCGGGCTGGCCGGGCTGGCCCAGTGCAGCACGTAGTCCACCGGGCCATCCACGTCGATGTAGTTGGTGACGTCGTGGCGGATGAACTGGAAATCGCGATCGCGCAGGTGCGCGATGTTGGCCAGGTCGCCGGTCAGCAGGTTGTCGATGCCCACGACCGAAAAGCCGCGATCGAGCAGGGTTTCCGACAGGTGCGATCCGATGAAGCCGGCCGCGCCGGTGATGACAACTCTTGGCACGTTACACAGCTCCGCGATTGGGGGTCAGGACGCGGATCAGTGTCAGCCACATGATCTTGATGTCGAGGGTCACCGACCAGTTCTCGATGTAATACAGGTCGTACTCAATGCGCTTCTCGAGCGAGGTGTTGCCACGCCAGCCGTTGACCTGGGCCCAGCCGGTAATGCCGGCCTTCACCTTGTGGCGCAGCATGTACTGCGGAATGCGGTGCTTGAACTGCTCGACAAAGAACGGCCGTTCCGGTCGCGGGCCGACAATCGACATCTCGCCGACCAGCACATTCCAGAACTGCGGCCACTCGTCGAGGTCGTGCGCCCGCAGCCAGGCGCCAATCCCGGTGGCGCGCGGGTCGTTCTCGTCGGACCACACCGGGCCCTCGCGCTCGGCGTCGATGGGCATGGTGCGGAATTTGTAGACGTTGAACTGCTTGCCGTCGAGGCCCATGCGTTCCTGTGTGTAGAACACCGGGCCGGGAGAGCCGCGCTTGATCAGCCAGGAGATCAGCAGCCCCGGGAGGGCCATGGCCGCCAGCGCGCCGGCAGAAATAAAAATGTCGAGCGACCGCTTCATGAACGCGCTGATGCCCTGCATGGGCACGTCGTTCAGGTTGATGACCGGGACGCCATCGAGATCCTCGAGGCGCGCGCGCAGGGCGATGAACTGCAGCAGGTCGGGGACAACCTTCACGTCGACGCCTTCGCGGCTGGTCGACTCGACCAGGTCGAGCAGCTTCATGTGCTCTTCGAGGGGCAGCGCGACATACAAGTCGTCGATCTTCTCGTTGGCGACAATCGCCGCCGCTTCGCTGAGCGAGCCGAGCAGCGGCAGGCCGCGATAGCCCAGGTGATCGCCGCCGGCCTTGTCGTCCACGAAGCCGATCAGCTGGTAGCCCAGCTCGCGATGCTCAAGCATGCGGTCGGCGACGACCCGCCCCAACTCGCCGGCACCGGCAATCAGGATCCGCCGCAGGCCGACACCCGCCAGCCAGCGCCGCTCCAGGGCTTCGCGGATGAACTTGCGCGACAGGTAGCCGAACGCGATGTTGCAGACCAGGAACAGGCCCCACACCAGCCGCGACACTTCAAACGCGCCGGTGTCGCGTTGCACATCCGAGGCGTAGTAGGCCTGGAAGTAGAGCGTGCCGACAATCCCCAGCACCACGGCGAAGATGCTGCCGACGAGCACGTTGAAGAAGTCGTCGATGCGTGACCGGCCGCGGCGCAGGCGATAGAGCCCCTGGAAGTGGAAGCCGAGCGGCACCACCAGCGCCACGAACGGCAGCACGCTCAAGTACTGATCGATCGGCGGCTGGCCGCGGGTGATGACGAACAGGCCAGACTCGAAGCGCAGCACGTACGCGAGCAGGAAGGCCATCATGGCCATCACGCCATCGGTGCCGATGTGGAAGGCCACGAGCAGCCGGTTGTGGCGCCTTACCATCGTGTCCCTGCCGGCGCGCGCAAGGTGTCGTCGACGACGTGTTCGATTTCGGCGACGAACCGGCGGCGTGAGAAGGTTTCCGCGTGGGCGCGGATGCGGGCCGAACTCCAGGGCGTCGTGGCGGCGCGTTGCAGGCCCGCCGCCAGTGAGTCCACGGTGGCGTCGCCGAACAGCACGCCGGTCTCGCCGTCAATCACGGTATCGAGCGCACCGCCGCGGCCCAGCGCAACCACGGGGCGGCCACACGCCTGGGCCTCGACGGGGACAATGCCGAAATCTTCTTCGCCGGGAAGGATGGCGGCGGTGCAGGTGCGATACAAATTGCGAATTTCTTCATCCGTTCGCCAGCCGGCCAGCTCAATGCCGTCGCCCGCCAGGCGTTCGAGGTTCTGTCGCTCCGGGCCACTGCCCACGACGGTGAGTCGCACGCCGGCCCGCCGGGCCGCCATCATGGCGAGGTCGACGCGCTTGTACGGCACCAGGGCCGACACCACCAGAAAATGTGGTGAGTGGGCGACCTGGTGGGCTGGTGATGTGGGTGGGGGCACGGCTATGGCCGCCTCGTTCGAGGCGGGGCTGTAATACTCAGTGTCGACCGGTGGATACACAAGGGTCGATTGACGATTATAGTACAGCGCGATCCTCCGCGCAACATATTGAGAAATAGCAAGATAGCGGTGTACGCGGCCCTCGGTCGCGCGGTCCCAGCGGGCCAGCCCCGCCAGCACGGGACGCAGCAGCGCGCTCGGCACTTTCCCCACGCGCGCGGGCCCGAAATACGCGTCGAATTGGTCCCAGGCGTAACGCATCGGCGTCAGGCAATAGCAGAGGTGCCGGGCCCGACCGGTGACCACCACTGACTTGGCGGCGCAGTGGCTCGTGCTGATGACCAGGTCGTAGCCGTCGAGGTCGAACTGCTCAACGGCCATGGGGAAGAGGGGGAGGTACTGCCGGTAGAGTTGGCCCGCGAACGGCAGCCACTGGATCGGCGACTTTTTCACCACGCGCCGCTCGATCATCGGCGTGACGGTGCCCTTCAGGTAGACCAACGTGAACAGGTCCGCGGTGGGGTAGAGCTCGCAGAAGACCTCAAGGGCCTTCTCGCCACCGCGCATCCCGGTGATCCAGTCGTGAATGAGGGCGACGCGCACTCTGGGGATCATACAGGGCTCGGCGCTTTCGCGCCGAGTGGGGCGCGCGACTTCGCCGCTCGTGGGGCTCGGGCTTCGCCCTTCGTCGGGCTTCGCCCTTCGTCGGGCTCGGCGC
>CAMBHC010000103.1 GCA_945866285.1 Candidatus Sulfopaludibacter sp. SbA3
TCGGGTGGCGCTGTGGGCTGCTGAAGAGCAGGGCCTGCTGGGATCACGCGAGTACGTCGCGCGGCACTTCTACGACGCCAAGACCAAGGCGCCGAAGTCGGAGCACGCGAACGTGCAGTCGTACTTCAATCTCGACAACGGCACCGGCCGCATTGTCGGCATCTGGGGCCAGGGCAACAGCGGGGCCATGAAGATGTTCGAGGAGTGGGGCAAGCCGCTGAAGGACATCGGCTGGAAGAACGTCAGCCCGCGCTCGGTCAGCCAGACCGATCACGGCTCGTTCGAAGAGGCCGGCATCCCCGGCTTCCAGTTCATCCAGGAGCGTCTTGAATACAACTCCCGCACGCACCACTCGAACATGGACACCTTCGACCACGTCCAAAAAGACGACGTGATCCAGCAGGGTGCGGTGGCGGCGGTGTTTGCCTGGTACGCGGCGAACACCACCGAGCGATTGCCGCGCAAGCAGTAGGCCTCCTGCACGACAGTTGAGACTAGGCTGGGACCGGCGTTAGCCGGGTTGCCAATGTGCTTAGCGGTAAGTAATAATGCCCTCATGGTGAGCGCGAGAACGATGGCCCAGGCCCTGGGACGACGAGGTGGGCAGGCACGCGCCCGGCGACTGTCGGCGGAAGCCCGGCAGCAGATCGCAGCCCTTGGTGGTCAGGCGAGACGCCGATCACTGGAAGTCGCCCGGCGCATTGCTGACAACTTCAACTACCTCCACGCGACTGACGAACTACGCGGACCGCAACCGCGCCCCGCTCGGGTCAGCACCTTCAAGGGCCCACTACCAGGTCTTTACCCCACGCGGAGTTGATGTGCGAGATGCCGCCCGGTTGCTCGACGCCGCGGCTGAAATCGTCTCGGCCCTGACCAAGCTGGGAATGGAGCCCGTGCTCGTCGGGGGTATGGCACTGGTCACTCTCGGATCGCGGCGCGTGACCCGCGACTTTGATTTCCTGATCGCCGTCCCAGGGGATCAACTGAACGCCGTCGTCGACGTGTTCTACGACCGCGGGCTTGAGTTGGCGACCCGCGTCAATGCCGCCGGCGACATCACCGCGACTGTCGACAATCGCAAGGTTGCCGCCATCCGCCTGCGTCTCGACGCACCTTCCAGCGCGTACTTTTGCCATCCGACAACCGGGCTGCGAGTGGACCTGCTGTTTGACTTTCCAGTCCCGGCGGCTGAACTGGTTAGACGCGCTCTCCGCATCAAGATTCGGTCGCGCCGCTTCCTCGTGGCCTCAGAGGACGACCTGCTGAACCTCAAGCAGATCGCCCGCGCCAACCGGGCCGCGCCCGGTGATGCCGAGGACATCGCCTTTCTCGAGGCACTGCGCGATCGCCGGTAAGCGTGCTGCCGGGTTGCAATTCCTCTCCCGGATCAACTACCCTTTCCAAGTCATGTCGTTCGTCCACCACGCGCACCGCAGCCATCACCACCGTTCACAGAACGGCACGGCAGGAGTTTGCGCGTAGAGATCGGACGACATCCACCAAGATTCGTTTCACGCAAAGGCCCGCCGGCAACGGCGGGCTTTTTGTTTTTGGATCCACGAAAGACGCGAAGGACACGGAGTATGGATTTCACGAAACTGGACGGGTTGATTCCGGCGGTCGTGCAGGACGAGACCAGCAACGAGGTGTTGATGGTCGGCTTCATGAACGACGAAGCCTGGACGCTGACCCAGCAGACCGGCTTCGTCACCTTCTTCAGCCGCACGCGCAACAAGCTGTGGATGAAGGGCGAGACGTCAGGCAACCGCCTCGCGGTGCGCCAGATGTTCGTGGACTGCGACGAGGACACCGTGCTGATCAAGGTGCGCCGCGAGGGTGACGGCAACGTCTGCCACACCGGCGAGCGGTCATGCTTTTACACTGAACTGGCGGGGACGAAATGAAACTGAAACTGGGTATTCCGAAGGGGTCGCTGCAGGACGCGACGATCCAATTGTTCCAGCGCGCCGGCTACCAGATGCGCGTCGATGCGCGCTCGTATTTCCCGTCGATCGACGATGTCGAGATCGAGTGCATGTTGATTCGCGCGCAGGAAATGGCGCGCTACGTGGCCGATGGCGTGCTCGACGCCGGCCTCACCGGCCAGGACTGGATCGCCGAACACGAAATTGGCCACCCGGACCAGACGCCACTCGCGCGCATTTGCGACCTGGTCTACGCCAAGCAGAGCTTCGGCAAGGTCAAGTGGGTGCTGGCCGCGCCCGAAGATTCACCGTTCAAGACTCTCGCCGACCTCAACGGCAAGCGCATCGCCACCGAGCTGGTGCGCGTGACCCAGAACTACTTCACCACCAAGGGCCTGGACGTGGACGTCGAGTTCTCGTGGGGCGCCACCGAAGTGAAGCCGCCGGTGCTGGCCGACGCGATCGTCGAAGCCACCGAAACCGGCTCGACGCTGCGGGCCAACCGCCTGCGTATTCTCGAAACCATCATGGAATCCAACACCCAGCTGATCGCCAACCAGTCGGCCATGGCCGATGGCTGGAAGAAGACCAAGATCGAGAACCTGGCGCTGCTGCTGCGCGCAGCGATCGATGCCCAGGGCCGCGTCGGCCTGATGCTCAACGCGAAGCGCACCGATCTCGAGACGCTCATCGCCCTGCTGCCCGCACTGCAGCAGCCGACCGTGTCGTCGCTGAGCGACCCCGAGTGGATCGCCATCAACACAATTCTCGAAGAGAAGGTCGCGCGCGAGCTGATTCCGCGGCTCAAGGCCGCCGGCGGCCAGGGCATTGTTGAATACCCGCTGAACAAGATCGTGATCTAAGGCAACCACGAAGGACGCGAAGAACACGAACCCATGAAGATTGTTGATTCAACAAACCGCCGGGCGGTCGCCGCCCTGCTGTCGGCAACCCGCATTCGCGATCGCGCCACCGAGACGCGCGCATCCGTCATTGTCGAGCGCGTCCGCAAGAGTGGCGATGCCGCGCTGGTGAAGTACGCGCGAGAACTGGATGGGCTGAAGGGCGGCATCGAGGTCCCACGGGACGAGTGGGTGGAGCAGGCGAAGACGCTGGCTCCGGCAGTACGAGCCGCCATCAAGCGGGCGGCCGCCAACATCCGGACGGTTGCGAAGGCGCAAGTGCCGAAAGGCTGGCGCAAGCATGTCGGCGCCGGCATCAGCGTCGAACAGCGCGTGATCCCGCTGGCGCGCGTCGGCTGTTACGTCCCTGCGGGCCGCTATCCCCTGCCCTCGTCTTTGCTGATGACGGCGATTCCCGCGCGGGCGGCTGGTGTGCCGGAAGTGATCGTCGCGTGCCCTCGGCCTGATGCCGCGGTGTTTGCAGCGGCGCTCGAGGCCGGAGTCGATCGGCTGTTCCAGGTGGGCGGCGCCCACGCGATTGCCGCCATGGCGTACGGCACCAGGACGGTTCCGCGCGTGGACAAGATTGTCGGCCCTGGCAACCGCTGGGTCGCGGCCGCCAAGTCGCTGGTTTCCACCGATTGCGGCATCGACTTCTACGCCGGCCCCACGGAGATCCTGATCGTGACTGCGACCGGTTCGGCGGCAGCGATTGCGGCCGACTTGATCGCGCAGGCGGAACATGATCCCGATGCGCGAGCGGTGTTCATGACGTCGAACCGCCGCCTGGCCGAACAGGTTGCGCACGAAGTGGCCGCGCAGATGCCCGACACCGGTCCGGCGTTGCAGTCGCTGGAGCGACACGGCGGCATCATCATCTGCCGCACCATGAGCGAAGCGATTGAGCTCGCCAACGAGGCGGCATCCGAGCACCTGGTGGTGGGCACCGAGGCCCTGGCGAAGCGCGTACGGAATGCTGGAGCCGTGTTCGTCGGCGAATGGACCGCGCAAGTGGCCGGCGACTACGCCATCGGCTCGAATCACGTGCTGCCGACGGCTGGTGCGGCGCGCTATCGCGGCGGTCTGAACGCCGCCGACTTTGTGAAGCTGGTCTCCGTCCAACGAATGACGAAGCAGGGATTGCAGCGGATTGCGAAGACCGTGACCACGCTGGCGAGGGCCGAAGGGCTCGAAGGCCACGCTCGCTCGATTGAATTGCGGATCAACCAATGACAATCATTCAAGGTGTCCCCGACCTGGGCCCGGGCCTTCGCCTTCACCTCAACGAGAACACCGGCGGCTGCTCGCCGAAGGTGGTCGAGGCGGTGCGGGCGTTCGATGCGCAGCGGCTCGCGCTTTATCCTGACTTCCGCGATGCGATCATCGAGACCGCCGCCTATCTTGGCGTTGATCCCGATCGCATCGTCCTGACCAACGGTCTGGACGAAGGGATTCTGCTGGCATCGATTGGCTATTTGGGGCACCGGACGCCAGAGGCACTGGTGGCACTCGGCGCGCCGCTGAGCGTGACGTCTGGAACGCCGGAGATCCTGGTCGCGCAGCCGGCGTTCGAGCCGTACCTGAGCACCGCGCACGCGATGGGCGCGCGGGTCGTGTCGGTGCCGGCCGGTCCTGACTACACCTACCCGGTTGAGGGCGTGCTCAAAGCGATTACGCCGAACACCCGCATCGTCTACGTCAACAACCCGAACAACCCGAGCGGCCAGCCGATTCCGCAGGAGGCCATCCGCCGCGTCGCCCGCGAGGCCGGCCACGCGCTGGTGTTCGTGGACGAGGCGTACCACGACTTCATGGGCGAGAACTTCCTGAAGGACGCCGCTGATTACCCCAACGTGGTTGTCGGCCGGACGTTCTCGAAGGCGTTCGGCCTGGCCGGCATGCGCGTCGGCGTGATGATTGCCGCGCCGGCGATTCTCGCGCCCATTCGCCGCGCCATGCCGTTGTTCAACCTGAACGTCGTCGCCGTCGCGGCCCTGCGTGCGGCCATCGCCGATACCGAATTCCGAGCCTGGTATGTGGCGCAGGCAAAGGAATCGAAAGCGCTGGTCTACGCCGCCTGCGAGCGGGCCGGTCTTCAGTATTGGAAGAGCAGCGCCAACTTCGTGCTGATCGACGGCGGCGACCGCGCGCGCGAGTTGATCGACGGCATGATCGCGAAGGGGGTCTTCGTGCGCGATCGAACCAAGGATCCGTCGTGTCCCAACTGCTTCCGGCTCACCGCCGGCGTGGTCGCGCACACCCGTCAGGCCGTCGAGACATTGGAGGCCTTGTGCGAAAACCTGCGCTGACGTCCCGGCGACGGCTAAAGCCATCGCCCTCCGAACGGCCGACAGCACGGCGGGCAAGCCGCAAGGCCGTCATCGATCGGCGCACGGCTGAAACGCAGATCAAGGTCACGCTTGCCCTCGACGGTAAGGGCAAGTACGAGAACAGCACCGGCATCCGTTTTCTGGATCACATGCTGGATCTCGTCGCCAGGCACGGCGGGTTCGACCTGAAGGTCAAGGCCACCGGCGATCTGGACGTGGATCAACACCACACCGTGGAAGACGCCGGCATTGCGCTCGGCGAGGCGGTGCTGGCCGCGATCGGCAACAAGCGGGGTATCAACCGAGCCGGCTATTTCGTGATGCCGATGGACGAGACGCTCGCGGTCGCGGCGATTGATCTCAGCGGCCGGCCGCACTGCGTGGTCGACACCAGGGTCAACGTGCGCATGGTCGGCGATCTGCAGACGGAGCTCGTGCACGACTTCTTCGACGGCTTCGCCATGGCCGCCCGCGCCAACGTGCATCTCAAGGTGATGTACGGCCGATCGAATCATCACAAGATCGAGGCGTGCTTCAAGGCGTTTGCGCGCGCGTTGCGCGTGGCGTGCTCGAAAGACAAGCAGATGGCGCGTAGCCTGCCCAGCACCAAGGGCCTGCTGTGATCGCCCTCGTCGACTACGGCGCCGGCAACCTGACGTCGGTCCGAAAGGCGCTCGCTGCGATCGGCGCCAGCGTCTGGACGCCGGTCGCGCCCGTCGAACTCGGCCGCGCCGACGGCATGATCGTGCCGGGTGTGGGCCACTTCGATGCCACGCGCGGGCTCACGAAGGAGTGGCGCACCGCGATCAAGGCCGCGGTGGCCGGCGGCACGCCGCTGCTCGGCATCTGCGTCGGCTTGCAGTGGCTGTTCGAGGGCAGCGTTGAAGCGCCCGATGTCCAGGGGTTCGGGATGTTTAAAGGGAGCTGCTCCCTTTTTACGTTTCCCGTAAATGATCGGCAGAAAGTGCCGCATGTTGGCTGGAACAGCCTGTCGATGCCGCGGGCCAGCAAACTGATGGCCGGGATTGCGCCGGGGACTCAGGTGTATTTCACACACTCCTACGCCGCGCCGGTGATCGACGACACGGCGGCGATCTGCGAATACGGCGTGCCGTTCAGCGCCGCCGTCGAGCGCGACAACGTGGCGGCCATGCAGTTTCATCCCGAGAAGTCGGGACCGGCAGGCTTGCAGATGCTCAGTAACTGGCTGTCCGGAACCGATGTTAAGTAAACGAATCATCGCCTGCCTTGACGTCCGTGACGGCAAGGTCGTCAAGGGCGTGAACTTCGAGGGCCTGCGCGAAGCCGGCGACCCGGCCGAGCTCGCCCGCCGTTACAACGTCGAAGGCATCGACGAGATCGTCATTCTCGACGTGACGGCAACAGTCGAGGCCCGCCAGGCGCGGGCGCACACGATTGCCGCGGTCGCGCACGAGATCTTCCTGCCGCTCACCGTCGGCGGCGGCATTCACAGCGAAGCCGATGCCGAGGCCGCCATCGAAGCCGGTGCCGACAAGGTGAGCCTCAACACCGCGGCGCTGCGAACACCCGAGTTGATCACAAGGCTGGCGAAACGTTATGGCAGCCAAGCCGTAATCGTCGCCATCGATGCCAAGCGAGGCGCGCCACCGGCACCCCACCAGGCGGCGCCCTACAACGTGTTCGCGCGATCGGGCCAATCGGCCACGACTCGCGACGCGATCGAGTGGGCGCGCGAGGCCACCGAGCGTGGTGCGGGAGAGATTTTGCTGACCTCGATCGATCGCGATGGCACCAAGGCCGGGTTCGACTGCGAGATGACCGCGGCCGTTTCCGATGCCGTCAACATCCCGGTAATTGCGTCCGGCGGCGCCGGCACCTTCGAGCATTTCGCCGAAGTGTTCCGCGAGGGCCGCGCCGACGCGGCGCTGGCGGCGTCAATCTTTCACTTCAACGAGAAGAGCGTCAGCGACCTGAAGCAGTATTTGAGCACCCTGAGCATTCCCGTAAGAATTTGAGTTTCTCTGTGTCCTCTGTTTCCACTGTGGCTGATTTCGTATGTTGATCCCCTCAATTGATTTGCAAGGCGGCAAGGTCGTCCAGCTCGTGCAGGGCGACAAGCTCGCCATCTCCTCCGATGACCTCGACGGCTGGATCGCGAAGTTCGCGAAGTTTCCGAAAGTCCAGCTAATCGATCTGGATGCCGCCATGTCGCGCGGTAACAACGACGCGCTGGTGGCGGTGATAGCGTCGCAGTTGCCCTGCCGCGTGGGTGGCGGCGTCCGCACCGTGCGGCGCGCCGAGGAACTGATTGCCGCCGGCGCGCAGGGTGTGATCGCCGGATCCGGGCTCTTTCGTCTCGGCGATGGCAGCGAGCCGTCGCAGATGATCGACCACGACTTCGCGCGCGCGCTCGCCGACACGGTCGGCATGCATCGGCTGATTGCAGCAGTTGACTCGCGCGGTGGCCGCGTGTGCATCCACGGGTGGAAGACCGTGCTGCCGCTGACCGCCGTGCAGGCGGTGCAGTTGCTGGAGGGCTATTGCGAGGAGTTTCTCTACACCCACGTCGACAAGGAAGGCCTGATGCAGGGCACTGACATGGCCGCGATCACGGCCGTGGCCAGGGCCACCGAACGCAAGATCACTGCGGCCGGCGGCATCACCACGCGCGCCGAGATCGACGCCCTCGACGCCCAGGGCATCGACGCCGTCGTCGGCATGGCCATCTACACGGGCTCACTGGCCATTGATTAGCCGCCGATGAAGACAGACAGCCACCGATTAGTCGCCGATTAATCACCGATCTGGGGCCGTTCCAGCTGCACTGTGGCACCTTGGCAACGTGGCACCCTTGGCACTGCTAGAATCAGACCTATGCGTTACGCAGTCGCGGCCCTACTCCTGCTGGGCATGGCGGTATCGGCACAGGAGCCGGCCTTGGTTCCAAACCGTGCGTCGCAGGAGATGCTGCCAGGCACGGCACGGCCCCTCATCGATCCCAACGCGCCAGCCACCACCAGCGGCTACATCTGCCCGATGCATCCCAACGAGGTGAAAGCCGAGCCGGGCACGTGCAGCATTTGCGGCATGACCCTGGTGCC
>CAMBHC010000104.1 GCA_945866285.1 Candidatus Sulfopaludibacter sp. SbA3
GGCCGAGCAGCAGTGGCAGGCGACCCGCCGCAGCGTGCAGTGCCAGAGCTGTCGCGCGGTGATGGTCTACGAAGCCGAGCGCGTCGGACAGAACTGCGAGTTCTGCGGCTCGCCGGCGCTGGTGGCCTACGACGAAATCAAGTCGCCGATTCGCCCCGAGGGCGTGCTGCCGTTCCGCATCGATCGCAGCCGCGTCCGCGACGACATTCGCCGCTGGTGGCGCAGCAAGTGGTTTGCGCCCAGCCGCCTGGCGCGCGCGGCCCTCGTGGATACTGTCCGCAGCATCTACATTCCGTACTGGACCTTTGACGCGCATGCCCGCTGTCCCTGGGAGGCCGAGGCGGGGCACTACTGCTACGTCAACGTCGAGGGGCGCGACAGCCAGGGCCGGGCCATCATTCGGAAAGAGCGCCGCATCCGGTGGGAACCCGCCGCCGGTGTCGTCGAGCACGTCTTCGACGATGAGCCCGTGCCAGGGACGAAAGGGCTGCCGCTCGAATTGCTGCGACAGGTCGAGCCGTTTCCGACGCCGGAACTGGTGCCGTACGACACGGCTTTCCTGTCGGGACATGTCGTCGAGCACTACCAGGTGGTGCTGACCGAGGCGTCGACTCAATCGCAACAACAGATGCACCAGGCGCTGGAGCAGCTGTGCGCGCGGCAGGTGCCGGGCGACACCTACCAGAACCTGGTGATCCACCCCGCGTTCTCGGGGCAGACGTTCAAGCACATCCTGGTGCCGGTCTGGCTGCTGACCTACCTGTTTGGCGCCAAGTCGTTCCAGGTGCTGGTGAACGGATCCACGGGGCGCATCGCCGGCAAGTATCCGCTGAGCGGCTGGAAGATCTTCTTCGTGGTCGTGATCGTGATGAGCATCCTGCTGATCCTCTCACTCGCGACCGAGAGTTGAGCCTCGTCTTGTTCCCGTTCCATAATGCCTACGCCATGACCCGAACCACTGTTGCTGTCACTGTTGTCCTCGCTGCCGCGCTTGGCATTGGTCTCACCGCCCAGCAGGGTCGCAAGCCCGTGAACTGGAAAGAGCTGCCGGCGCCGTTTGCCACCGAATCGGTGCGCAACAACCCGACCGTCGTGCCGAAGCCCGATGGCGCCACGCTCAACGTGCCCGCCGGGTTCGTGGTCGAGGAATTCATGGCGTTCACCACCGAGCGGCCGCGCTTCATGATGCTCGGCCCGGGTAACGAGATCCTGCTCTCGGATACCTCCACGCAGGGCTCGGTGTTCGTGATCAAGGACGGCGTGCGCACGCCGATCATCGAGAAGCTCGATCGCCCCTACGGCCTGGCGCTCAAGGGCGACCAGCTGTACGTGGCCGAGCCGGCCTCGGTGAAGGTCTACACCTACGACGCCAAGGCGATGAAGGTGACCGGCGCCGGCAAGGAAATCATCTCGCTCGCCGGCATGGGCACCGGCCACAACACGCGAACGCTCGCGTTCAATCGCGACGGTTCGAAGCTGTATCTCACGGTCGGTTCGCAATCCAACATCGACCTGAACGAACCGCCGATGCGCGCGGCCGTGCATCGCTTCAATCCTGACGGCACCGGCCACGAGACCATCGCCACCGGCCTGCGCAACCCCGTCGGCATGCGCTTCTATCCGGGCACCGACGATCTGTGGGTCTCGGTGCACGAGCGCGATGCGCTGGGCGACGACCTGGTGCCCGACTACGTGACCAGGATCGAGCCGGGCGGCTTTTACGGCTGGCCGATTGCGTACCTCGGACCCAATGCCGAGCCGCGTCACAAGGACGTCGACATAGCCAAGGTCAAGAGCACGCTCTACCCGGACGTGCTGCTCGGCAGCCACGTCGGGCCGCTCGACCTGCTCTTCTACACCGGCACGCAGTTTCCGGCGAAGTATCGCGGCGGCATGTTCGTGGCCCTGCACGGCTCGTGGAACCGCGCGCAGCGCCAGGGTTACAAGATCGCGTTCATCCCGTTCAAGAACGGCATGGCCACCGCCGGCCCCGAAGACTTCCTCGGTGGCTGGATGCTGGCGCCCGACAAGAAGGAAGTGTGGGGACGTCCGGTCGGCCTGCTGCAGATGCCCGACGGCTCACTGCTCGTGACCGACGATGGCGGCAAGAAAATCTGGCGCGTTGCTTACAAGGGATAACGGTCCTCGTTGAAGGCGATTCTGATCCACGGCAACGGTGGTTGTACTGCTGCTGATCACTGGCTGCCGTGGCTCGAGCGGGAGATCACCGAGCTTGGCGTGGATGTGATCAACCACACGTTTCCCGACAACGTGAAGGCGCGCGCCTCGGTGTGGCTGCCGTACCTTGAGTCCCTTGATGCCGACGAGGAGACGATCCTTGTCGGCCATTCGTCCGGCGCCGTCGCCGCCATGCGCTATGCCGAGACGCACCCGCTGCTGGGATCGGTGCTCGTGAGCGTGTGCCATTCCGATCTCGGTGATGCCTTCGAAGCCGCGAGCGGCTATTACCGCGAACCGTGGCAGTGGCAGCGCATCCGCGAGAACCAGCAGTGGGTCGGGATCTTCCATTCGACGGACGACCCGCTGATCCCTATCGCCGAGGCCCGGCACGTGGCCGCGCAGTTGAAGGGGAGTTACTTCGAGTTCGCGAATCGCGGACACTTCAACCAGTCCCACGAGTTCCCCGAGGCGCTCGACTTCATCCGCAGGAAGCTCCTGACGACAGGCTGAGCGCTACTTGACCTTTGTCGCAAACACGATCGACCCCAGCACCTGGTCGTCCCAGAAGCTGACGACATAGCCCTTGCGCGTCATGTAGCTGCCACGCAGCGTGATCGCCGGCGTGACGCGGAACCCCACGGTCGTCTCGAGCCGGCGGTAGGTCTCGTCTCGCTCGGCCAGGCCGGGCTGGCTCGTCCACATGGTGTGCTGGTCGTCGTACCTGGCGGCCGTGAACCACCGCGGACCAAGGGTCTGCGTCGCCTCGATCCACCCACCATCCGCGCGCGCCGTGTCGCTGGCCATCTCGCGCCAGGTCCACAGGTATTCACCGGCGATGCGGGTGTGGCCGAACGACCAGTCACTTTCCACCTGCACGATCGACGCGCTGCGGTCGCCAGCGGACGGGTCGTGCACTTCGCGTGCGGCGGCGAAAGACCCGGTGGCCACGGACGCACCGAGGCGCAGGCCGATCGCCGGCGTGATGCCGCCGCCCGCGACCAGGTTGACCATTCGCGGCGGCTTGTTGTCGCCGAAGAATGGCCGGCCACGAATTGGTGAGCTGTCGGTGACGGCCGCGCGTGCGTCCCACTTCTGCGCCGAGGCCGTCACCTGCGTGCCGAACGGATACGACGCCGCAATCAGGAACGTCGTCGGTGTGCCCGTCTCGAACCGCGCGACCGGCAGGTACAGGGTCGAGTGCTGCGACACGACCGGATTGCGGTTGGGCCGGTTCTCGAGGATGGCCAGGCCGATCGGCGACACGAACTGGCCGACGTCAACGCGCACGCCGACCGCGCCCGGCCGTTCGTAGCGCACAGCCAACTCGTACATCTGCGTTTGCCAGGCACCATCGAACGATCGTCGCAGGACCACGGGGCGTGCCCGAAGGCTCCAGCCGTCAGCCAACTGCACGGCCGCGAAGAGATCGAACCAGGCGGTGGACTTCCGGGTGACCTGCGATCCCGCATCGCCATCAACGGCGACGACCGTATCGAGGGCCAGACGCGCGGTGCGCCCAAGTGACGCCGACGGCGCCGTTGTCTCTGGCACGGATTGGCCGAACACCGGAGTCGAGGCCATCAGGCAGGTTGCCGCGGCCAGCAGGCAAGCCAGGCGGTGCAAGCCTGTGGAGCGCGGCGCCCACGCGACCAATCGTGGCGCGCTCACGGCGCGGGCTCCAGTACCGGCAAGGTCACGGTCAAGGTCGTCGCGGCGCCCGCGCGAATGGTGACGCGATCGCGGCGTTCGCCGATGCGTTCGTGCCACGCGACGACCGTGTGCTCGCCGGGTGGCACGCCCGCGATCACAAACGTGCCGTCGCTGTTGGGAATCGTGAACCACGGGTGATCGAACACGCGCGCTACCGCGCTCATGTGCGAGTGAATCTCGCAGTACACCTTGATCGTGCCGGGCCGCTTGAACACGCGCGAGCGAGACGAGCCCGGCGGGAAGCGGCCCAGGTCGAAGGTGGCCGGCCGCGAGAGTGAGAACACGTTGTGGAAAAAAGGGTCCTGGTTCGGGAACGCCACCTCGGAGCCGGCCGAGACGGCTACCACGTGCGGGACAAACTGCTCGTCCTTCTGGACAATCGAGGCCGGGGTTGGCTTCAACGTGGCAGGTGTCGGCAGGCCTTCGACGTAGACGATGACAGTGCGGGCTTCGGCTTGGGGGGTGGCTTTGGGACCGACCGAGCGCCGGCTGTAGGCGCTGGCCGTGGACGGTGCCTTGGCCGCGGTCAGGCGGACGATGCCAACAAGCCGGCCGGTGGCGGCCTCCTGTGCCGCGGCAGGGGCCCACGCGGCCGCGATCACCGCTAGTGCGGCCCCGACCACGAGCAGCAATGCACGGCCGCCCAGCCAGAAGGGCGGCCAGCCTGGCGGACACATGGTGTGACGCATGGTCATTCGGTGAGGGCGCACGCGAACCTGAATTCTACGTCTAGGATTGGTGCCAAGGTGCCAAGGGTGCCAAGGTGCCAGAGTGCCGAGGGAAGGCGCCCTACGGTAGGCTATGCGACGTGACTCGCTTCGAATCCGCGTTGGTCTACGCCAACCAGGTCCACCACGGGCAACTCCGCAAGGGCACCGGCATTCCGTACATGGCCCACATCCTGGGCGTGGTCGCCATCGCGATGGAGTACGGCGCCGACGAAGACCAGGCCATTGGCGCGTTGCTGCATGACGCGGCGGAGGATGGCGGGGGCGAGGCGCGCCTCGCTGAGATCCGCGCGCGCTTCGGTGATGCGGTCGGCGACATCGTGTTGGGCTGCAGCGACAGTCTGGCCGAGCACCCCGAAGACAAGGCGCCCTGGCGCGACCGCAAGGAAAGCTACCTCACCCATGTTGAAAGCGCCAGCGACTCTGTGTGCCTGGTGTCCGCGTCCGACAAACTGCAGAACGTCCGGTCGATCATCCGCGACCTGCGGATGCACGGCGACGAGGTGTGGGATCGGTTCCAGGGCAAGCGCGACGGGTCGCTGTGGTACTACGAGGCGGTGGCCGGTGTTCTCGCGCAGAGGTACCGCGCGCCGCTGACGCGCGACCTGCTGCGCGAGGTGGAGGCGTTGCGCCATTTGGCCGATAATCTTTGACGTGAAGTCATTCGTCCGGCGTTTCCTGATTGGCGGGTTCGTGCTTTCGGCGCTCCCGGTTCCCTGCGTTGCGCAATCCGAGCCCCGCTACGATGCGGGCAATCCCACCCTCCAGCAGATATGGGTCGATCCGGTTCGTGGCAACGACCGAGCGAGCGGACGCAGTGCCGGCGAGGCGGTGCGGACGCTGATTGAAGCGTGGAACCGCATTCCGTCCAATTCCGCGGCCAGCGCGCTCGCCGGCAGTGGATACGAGATTCGCCTGCAGCCCGGCGAGTATCCGGCGGACACGATTCCCCACTACATGGAAGCGCGTTACGGGTCGGCCACGGCGCCGATCGTCTTGCGCGCCGTCAACGGCACCGGCAGTGCGACCCTGCGCACGGGCTTGAACATCGCGCATGTCGCCTATCTCTATGTCGTCGACGTCGACATCGTCCCGTCGCCTGCGGCCGACGTGTTCCACTGCGAAGACTGCGACCACATCCTGCTGCGCAACGTCACGTTCACCGGCGGCAAACGGCCGGTGGAGGGCGTTAGGTCGGAGGTCGCGCACGAAACGGTCAAGGTCAACCAGTCGACGCATTTCTATATCGAGGACTCACGCATCAGTGGCGCCGACGACAACGCCATCGACTTCGTCGCCGTCCAGAACGGGCACATCGTCCGCAACCGCGTGTCTGGCGCGAACGATTGGTGCGGCTACGTCAAGGGCGGGTCGGCCTCGATTCTCGTCGACAGCAACGAGTTTCACGACTGTGGCACCGGCGGCTTCACGGTGGGGCAGGGCACCGGCTTGCAGTTCATGAGCACGCCGTGGCTGCATTACGAAGCCTACGACATCCGCGTGGTCAACAACATCGTGCATGACACCGAGGGCGCCGGGCTCGGCGTGAACGGGGGCTACAACGTGCTGGTCGCCTGGAACACGCTCTACCGCGTGGGCACGCGCAGCCACGTGCTGGAAGCCGGCTTCGGCGCCCGGAGTTGCGACGCGGCCGATGTCGCGGCGGAGAGAACCGCGTGCGAGAGTCGTGTTGCGGCGGGAGCGTGGGGAACCACGATCGTGGATAACGGCGAGAACTTCGTTCGCATCCCCAACAACCACGTGTTCCTGATGAACAACGTGGTGTCCAATCCGGAAGGCGCCGGCAGCCAGTGGCAGCATTTCCAGATCAACGGGATCTATGAAGGCGGCCCGTCCGGGACCGGTGCGCCGAATTCGAATCGCGCCGACAACGACCTGCGCATTGCCGGCAACGTGATTTGGAATGGGCCGCCCGGACATCTGCTGGGCGTTGGCGACGACTCGGGCTGCCCGGCCAGTCATGCGACCTGCGGCGAGCCGTACATCGTGGCCAACAATGCGGTGAACACGCGGCCACCTGGCTTTGCCGATCTCGCCGCGGGTAACGTGCGGCCAACCGGTGCGCTTGCGACTGCGCGCAGTGTGACGGTGCCCGACTTCTCGTACGGCGACCTGCCGTCGCGTCCCCAGGCGCCGGCGGGCGCGACGTCCAATCGCATCGCGCTCGATCGCTACGGCCGCTCGCGCGGCGCCAACGATCCACCGGGCGCGGCGCTTCCGCAATGAAATAACGAAGAACAAATTACGAAGAACAAATAGCGAGCGTCTTCGTTCTTCGTTCTTCGTTATTTGTTATTTGTTATTAGTTCTTCCTTACTTACCCTGCAGCGTCGCCAGGTATTCCACCAGCGATTCGATGCGCCGCTTCACGGCGTCGGCATCACCGGCGCCAGCCGAGGCCAGGAACGCATCGCCCCACTGCGGCATGTCACCGCCGCCGTGGCCCTTGACCTTCTTCTTGCCGTCGATCACCTGGAACACCATGTCACGCGGAAAGGTGCCGCCATTGCGTTCGGTGAGTCCCGTGAGGTCCGCGGGTTTTGGCTTGAGCGTGGCCGCCAGCGTGCCGGTGCCCTTGGCATCCTTGCCGTGGCACGCGACGCAGTATTGCGCGAAGTTATTGGCTCCCGCAGCGACCATCGCCCGGGGCGGCGCCGCCGCCGGTTCTTGGGCGGAAATGGTTGATTGAGTGCCGAGCGTAATGGCCAACGCCAACGCAAGGCCGAATCCGAAAAGTGTCAAGCGCATGGCGATACCTCTTGTCAGGTATCAGTGCAGAACTGGTGCCAGTGTGGTTTGCCCAAAAAAACACGCCCAAATTGGCGCCGGACTGGCGCGCCGAGGGGAAAAACCCCCGCGCCGCGAAAAATCCTCAGGGCGCTGAGGAGGGTGGCACCCGCTTCTTTGTCGCCTGCTCGAACGCGTAGGCCAACTCGATCAGTTTCGGTTCGCTGCACTGCGCGCCGACGAACCCGACGCCAAACGGCGCCGGCTTGGCGCTGAAGCCGGGTGGCAGGGGCGGGTTGGGGGCGTTCGGCACCATTCCGAAGGGCACCGCGATAATCGGATAGCCGGCGCGCGACGCGACCCCGGCGCCGCTGCCACCTGGCGTGATGATCGCGTCGAGCTTGTGCGTCTTCAGCACCGCGTCGATGCCCTGGTCGCGGCTCAAGCGATGGTCCTTCGCATGGTCGGCATCGTAGCGGGCCTTGTCGGCCACCAGATCCATCTCGTCCGAGATGTCGAGACGCGATTGTTGGTAGCGGATCGCGCCGGCCTTGGCGTGCGCCATGTTCCAGTTGCGCAGCTCGGTCAGGGTCTTGACCGGGGCCGACGGTCCCAGGCTCGCCAGCCATGCATTGAAGTCGCGCTTCATGCCGTACTTGAAGGCCACGGTGCACTGGGCATCCTTGCCCCTCGCGTGTTCCGCGCCGGAGCAGTAATCAAACACCGGGAAACTGTCGTTGGCGTCGGTCGCGACAAAGCTTGGCAAGTCGGCAGGGTCTACGACCGTGGCG
>CAMBHC010000105.1 GCA_945866285.1 Candidatus Sulfopaludibacter sp. SbA3
CACCTTCTGCTGAAAATAAGAAAAGTCTTCGGCCGTGCCGGTGAGGGGACCGAGCCGCACGTTCTCGGCCCCGACCGCCCGCCGCAGGGTCGGCAGCATCCGTTCGGTCAGCGCCGGATCGTTGATGCTCGAAGAGTATGCCGTGCCCATGCCAATCTCAACCGTCGCCGTCGCGCCCGCCGCCTCGGCGTAGTTGGTGGCAATGGCACGCATGCGTTCGTGAATGCTCTTGCGGACGTCCTCGTTGAAGGCGCGAATGGTGCCTTCGAGCTCGACGAACTCCAGGACGATGTTCGAGCGATTGCCGCCACTGAAGCGGCCGACGGTCACCACCGCCGGCGCCTCAGTGATGTTCACCGTGCGGCTGATGATGGTTTGCAGCGCCATGACCACCTGCGAGCTGATCACGATGGGGGCGATGCCGCCCCACGGCACGGCGCCGTGCGTCTGGCGGCCCTTGATCCGGATCAGGAAGGAATCAGCACTCGCCATCAGTGGTCCCGATCGATAGACGATCTGCCCGGCGGGAAACGGAAAAACGTGCAACCCGAAGATGGCGTCGACCTTCGGGTTCTCGAGCACGCTCTCCTTGATCATCTGCTCGGCGCCGCCGGTTTCACCGGCCGGCGGGCCTTCTTCGGCCGGCTGGAAGATCACCTTCACGGTACCCGGGAGCCGATCCTTCATGCGCGCGAGCGCAGTGGCCGTCCCCAACAGGATCGCCATGTGGTTGTCGTGACCGCAGGCGTGCATCACGCCCACTTCCTGGCCGGCCCACTCGGTCTTGGCAGTGGACTTGAACGGCAGGTCGCCCTGCTCGGACACCGGCAGCGCGTCCATGTCGGAGCGCAGCGCGACCACCGGACCCGGCAAGCCGCCCTTGAGCACACCGACCACGCCAGTCGTGGCAACACCGGTTGTGACCGTGTAGCCAAGTTTTCGCAACTCGTCGGCAATGACCTTCGCGGTGCGGGTCTCGCGGTTTCCCAACTCGGGGTTCTTGTGGAAGTCGCGGCGCCAGGCGACGACCTGGGGATTCAGCTCCACCGACAACCGCTCGGCCTCGGCTGCCAGCCGATTGGCGGCAGGCGCCGTCTGAGCCGGCATCGGGACGGTCGTTTGATTTGATGCGTAGAGACGGGTCTTCAGACCCGCCTGCGCCGGCAACAGCAACGCGAGCGTGACAAGCAGGATGTTTCGCATGGTCCCGGGGATTCTACCCTCATGACCGGCGACGACGGTGGGTGATTGCGTGCGGCCCGCGGGCCTAGATTTTCTTGCCTAGCCAGGTGAACGGACCGCCGGTTGGCTTGCTCGCCAACTCCTTGCCCGCCGCCTTCGTGCTGACCTTCCACACGAAGTCCATCTCGCTGTGAATGGCGCTGAGCGCCAGGCGGCTTTCGACAATCAACAGCACCGAGCCATAGAACATGAACAACGAGCCCAGCAAGCCGAGCGCGACCGCCACCCAGGTGAAGTTGCGGGCCGCGGCCGAGACCACGGCAATGGCGACCGTCGTGAAGACGAACACGCCCAGTGCGGTGTAGTACGCGGTCATCGCCCGCTGGATCAGCCGGGCGCGCGAGGTCTGGCGATCGAGCTGCGAGAAGATCAGCTCACGCCGCTCGTCGAACATCTCGTCCTTTTCGGGATTGAGGGCCAGCGCCTGGAAACGCTCCGACAGCAGGCGGACACGGTCGATCACGCGGCCCAGCCGGGTGCTGGTCGAGAAGATCAAGGCGCCACATGCCGAGATCAACACCGCCGGTGTGATCATCGCCGTGAGAATGGCGAGCGCGTTCTGGGGCGCTTCGAGTCGAGTGAGCCAGTCCATGCCGACAGTCTAATACCCGGCGGGAGGGAACCGCTGGTCGGGAGGGCACTCCTGGTCGGGAGTGGGCTCTCCGTCGGGACCCCCTAGCCGGACTAGAATCTGGGAATGAAAGCCATTCTTGTGCGCGAGTTCGGTGGTCCGGATGTCTTGAAGCTCGAAGAGGTGCCCGATCCCACCGCTGGCGCGGGCCAGGTCACAGTTCGCATTCACGCCGTTGGCGTGAACCCGTACGACACCTATATGCGGGCTGGCGGCTATGCCATCACGCCGGACCTGCCGTACACGCCTGGCGCGGACGCCTCGGGTGTCATCGATCAGGTTGGCGGCGAGGCCGGCGCATGGCAGGTCGGCGACCGCGTCTACATCAGCGGCACCGCCATCGGCAAAGCACACGGCGCGTACGCCGAGTTGGCCGTCTGTGAGGCGGCCCAGGTTCATCGCCTGCCGGCACGAATCACGTTTGCACAGGGCGCCGGAATATTTGTGCCCTACGTGACGGCATGGCGTGCACTCTTCGGGCGCGCCAACGCACGCGCCGGCGACACGGTCCTGATTCATGGCGCCAGCGGCGGCGTTGGCATCGCCGCCACGCAGTTCGCCGTGGCAGCGGGTCTGACCGTGATCGGCACGGCCGGCACGGACGAGGGCCTCGCGGTGGTCAGGAAGCAGGGCGCTCGACACGCCATCAATCACCGGTCAGACGGGTATCTGGATCAGATCACCAGCGCCACCGGCGGCCGCGGTCCCGACGTGATTCTCGAGATGCTGGCCAACGTGAATCTCGATCATGACCTCACCATCGTGGCGCCGGGCGGACGCATCGTCGTGATTGGCAACCGCGGACGCGTGGAAATCGACGCGCGCAAGATCATGGGCAAGGATTGCGCCGTCTACGGCCTTGCGCTGTGGGGCATTCCGCCGGATGACATCCGGCGCGCGCATCAGGCGATCATCGCGGGACTCGAGAGCGGCGCGCTCAATCCGGTCGTTGGCAAGGAAATGCCGCTGGCGGATGCTGCGAAAGCGCACGTCGCCGTGATGGAGCCCGGCGCGCACGGGAAGATAGTCTTAATCCCGTAATCCCGACCAGGAGTGCCCTCCTGGCAGGCATCACTGCTTCCGTGCGAGTTCTTCGTCGATCACCTGCTTGAACGCGTCGAACGGCTGCGCCCCAATCAACGCGCGGCCGTTGATGTACAACGTCGGCGTCGAGTTCACGCCCATCTGCTCGCCCTGGGCCGAACCGGCCGCCACCAGCGCGCCATGCTTTCCTGAATCCAGGCACTGGTTGAACGCCGTCGCGTTCAAGCCGAGCGTGGCCGCGTGCTGCTTCAGGTCAGGGACATTCAGCGCGCGCTGGTTGGCGAACAACTGATCGTGCATCTCCCAGTACTTGCCCTGCTCACCGGCACAGTGCGCCGCTTCGGCCGCCTTCGGCGCCTGCGCATGATTCGGCAGCGGAAAGTCCTTGAAGATGATCCTGACCTTGTCGCCGTAGGTCTTGCGGACCTGCTCGAGCGCCGGGTTGACGCGGGCACAGAACGGGCACTGGTAGTCCGAGAACTCGATGATCGTGACCGGTGCCGACGCCACGCCACGCACCGGATCACTGGCCGTCGTCGCCACCGTGTAACGCGGCGGATCGAGCATGACCTTGACGCCGGTGGTCTTGGCTTTCAGCTCTTCGACCAGTTGGGCCCGCGCCTGCAGCGTGCGCTGACTGGCGAGAAAGTCCGTGATCTGCCCGCGCAGTTGCTCGAGCGTGCGGCCCTGCGCGCGGTCGCTGTTGGCTTCGAAAAACTTGACAACGTCCTGTTCGGTGACCGGCGTCGCGCGCTTGGTGGCGTCCTGCTGGAGGTACGCCTCGACCGAGAGGCTGGCGGCTTTCGCGGCGTTCTCGATCAGAATCTCGCCGACGACCTGGTCCAGCATGTTGCGCCGGTTCTGGTACATCAACTGCGCGACACGAGCGCGCTCGGCGGCGTCAAACTCTTCCCACTTCGCGTCCACTTCCTTGAGCGTGATCTGGCGCCCGGCGACCTCACCCACAACCTGGTCGGGACTGCTGGCCAGCGGGGGCATGGCTTGGCCGGCGGCACTGGACGATTCGGAACAGGCCGTCACTGCCAGCGTCACCACACAGACCAGCGCCGCGCCCCGCCAAGATCCGGAAAATGTCATCCGCTGAGCTTATCATCGGCCCCGCCCCCCGGAGGCGCCCCGGGTGGCCCCTGGCGCTGGTAACCGGGACACGACCACACGGGCAGAATCGGGTACTTACGGAACCGCGGGTCGGTCAGCGCCCGTTCGCACAAATGAAACGTCGAACGCCCGCTGTCGATGACGCGGGCAAACGCGCAGTCGCCGCAAAGGCCGGGGTACGAGGACGGCATGGAACTGACGTTAGTGTAGGCCGCCGGGGCACGACCGTTGCTAGAGTTGGGAGGTCATGAACAGGGTGTCCTCGATCGTGTGCGCCGTCGTCTGGCTCGCGGGAACTGCCGTGCTGGCGACATCGGCCAACCAGCCGATGGCATCGGCCAATCAGCCGATGGCATCCGGACAGGATCAGCCGATTTTCAAGTCATCCGTGCGCACCGTCCCCATCTACGCCACGGTGGTGGATAGCTCCGGCCGCCTGGTACCAGACCTGGAGCGCGCCGACTTCTCGATCCTCGACAACGCCAAGCCGGCCGAGGTCTCACTGTTCTCCAACGATTCGCAACCGTTCAGCGCGGTGGTCATGCTCGACACCAGCGCCAGCATGACGGCCAACCTCAAGCTCCTCAATCGCGCCGCCGAGCAGTTCCTGCTGCGGTTGCTGCCCGTCGACCGCGCGCAGGTCGGCGCGTTCAACGACAAGATCCAGCTGAGCGGCACCTTCACCAACAACCGCGACGAATTGATCGGCGCGCTCAACGACCTGTATTTCGGCAACCCGACCCGCCTCAACGACGGTATCGCCGCCGGGCTCGACGCGCTGAAGGGCATCGACGGCCGTCGCGTCGTCCTGGTATTCACCGATGGCGAAGACACGTCGAGCCGGACCGGCTTCAAGGACGTGCTCGAGCGGGCCCGCGACGAAGAAGTGATGGTCTACTCGATTGGGTTGGAGTCGGAGTATTTCAACGGCATGCGCGTGGTCAAGACCAAGCCGTCACGCGACCTTCGGAAGATTTCCGATGAAACCGGCGGTGGCTACTTCGAGTTGGTGAAGTCGGCCGACCTCGCGCCGACGTTCTCGCGTGTCGCACAGGAACTGCGCAGCCAATACCTGATCGGCTTTGCCCCGGCGTCACTCGACAACAAGGTCCACAAGCTGGAAGTGAAGGTCAACCGCCCGGGGATGACGGTGCGGGCGCGGCGGAGTTATCTCGCCGCACCCGATACCAAGTCGTAGGGGAATGGTCCGCCTGAAGGCGGACGCTACTTCACAAGCTCAAGCACGGCATTCCAGTCGGCTTTCCTCAGCAGATCGGCAATCAAGACCTCGTTGCCGCGAAACCGGACGGCCATCGAGCGCACCGCCGGTCCGCCTTCGACGGCCACGGCCGAGGCGGTAATGTCATACGCATTCTCCGATCGCTGGCGAACGTCAGGAACCGCGAGGGCACCGAAATAGACGATGGTCTCCGCGGGGCAGTAATTCTCGTCGGTGCGTTGCGCCGTCCTGGTGCGATAGATATTCGACGGCACCGCCACAATGGCCACGGCGCCGGCAATGGTGACCTGGCGCGATGGTGCCGGCGCCACGGACGATTCGACGGCCACGGCATACGACGACTGATTGAAGTCGACGTCGATGGTGACGTGGCCTTCGGCATCAATGCGCGCGCCGGCGATGCCCTCGTCTGACAGCCCGACACCGTCGACGTCCTGCGATTTGCCGGTCCGCTTCGCCTCGGCGACGGCACGCTCGTATTGCAGCTCCGCCCGTTTCTGCGCGACGTCGATCGCCGCGCCGATCTGCGCCATGGCCCGCGCCGCGCGGGCCTGGTTGATCTCGTTGAGCGGGTTGGCCATCACCTCAATGCTGCGCTCGCCCGGTTCGCGCACGCGGACCATCCACAACGGTTCGGGGGAGCCGTTGGCCGGCACTGAACCGGTTTCGTCGGTGTCGGGAAACGGCAGCGCCGGCGCCAACGCCGCCCGCACCACGGTCATCACGCGATCGCTATCGGCTGCACTTTGCGCAAAGGCAGGAAGCGGCGCCGCGAGCACCGCCAACACCAGCAGCACTGTGGCACCCTGGCACCCTGGCACCTTGGCACCCCGGCACTTATTCATTCGGTTTCCTTCCAAAACTGCGCGAGCAGGTTCGCCGCCACCTGTTGTCGGTATTCACCCGCCGACCGCACATCATCAATCGGCGTGATCTCGCGCGCGAGTGCCGCTTGGGCGTCGGCCACGGAACCACCGTGTGCCAACACCTTGGCGGCACCCGTCGCGAGCACCACCACCGGACCGACCGAACCGAGCGCAATTCGCACCTGGGGTCCCCTCACGCCGGCCATCATGACCTTCGAAATCGCCTGGGCGCGGCGAGTGCCGACCTTGCGCCACCATTGGCGGCCTTCGATCGCCGGAATCTCGATTGCCGTAATGAGCTCATCCGGCTGCCGCACACTGGTGCGATAGCCGGTGTAGAACTCGCTGAAGGATACTCGCCGTTCGCCGCCGGCGCTGCGCAGCACAATCCGCGCATCCGCAGCAGCCAGCACCGGCAAGGTGTCGCCAGCCGGCGAGGCATTGGCGATGTTGCCACCGAGCGTCCCGCGATTCTGGATCTGCGCGCCGCCGACTTCCCGTGCCGCCGCCACCAACCTCGGCACCCGCTTCCTGATAATCGGCGACGCGATGATCTCGGTGTAGGTCGTGAGCGCGCCGATCCGCAGCCGTGGGGATAAACCTTCAGGTTTGTCCAAGGTTATCCCCCGCAGCTCGTCGAGCGGCCACAGGTCGATGAACTGCCGCTGGTCGCTCGTGCCGAAGTGCAGGCCGACCATCACATCGGTGCAGCCCGCGATCGGCGTCAGCGCCGGCGCCGTGGCAAGCATCGCCAACGCCGCCTTCAGGCTGCGCGGTCGCTGCAGCGCGAGCGCCCTAGCGTCGACGGGCACGAGATCCCTTCTTCGTCTTGCAGAGGCGGCTCTTACCTGTCCGCCGTAGCCTTGGCGAAGGCGGAAGACCCGCCTCTACGGACTGGAAGATGCTGATGTAGCCCGTGCATCGGCACAGGTTGCCGGCCAGCGCCGTCTTGATCTCGTCGCGCGAGCAACCCGCCTTCAGCGTGCACGCGGACATGATCATGCCGGGCGTGCAGATGCCGCACTGCGCGCCGCCGTGTTCAACAAAGGCGTTCTGCAGCGCCGTGGCATTCTTCTTCGCCGCCGCCGCGCCCTCGATGGTGACAATGCGGCAGCCCTCGACCTGCGCCACCGGGACCAGGCACGAATCAACCGCGACGCCGTCGACGAGGACGGTGCAGGCGCCGCACTCACCTTCGCCGCACCCTTCCTTGGTGCCGGTCAGTCCGCAGCTCTCGCGCAACACGTCGAGCAGCCGCGCCATGGGCGGCACGTCCAGCCGGCGCCGCTTGCCGTTGATGATCAGGTTCACGATCGCGCCTTCATCAGGCGCTCGGGGGTTGCCGGAATCGCGCGGACGTCGAAGCCGCAATGTCGCAACGCGTTGACCACGGCCGGCGCGGGCCCGTCGATCGGCATCTCGCCCACGCCCTTGGCGCCAGACGGACCGTGCGCATAGGGACGCTCGAGCATCACGACCTCAATCGGCGGCGCGTCCATCGGCGTCGGGATGATGTAGTTGGTCAACTGCGCGTTGGCCATGCGGCCGTCGCGCATGACCACTTCTTCAAGCAGTGCCCAGCTCAAGCCTTGTGCCGTGCCACCCTGGATCTGGCCTTCGGCCATCACTGGATGAATGGCCTTGCCGACCTCGGCGACCGCCGTCACGTGTGTCGGCGTCACTGCAAACGTGACGGGATCCACTTCGATCTCGACGACGTTGCAAGCCCACGCATAGCTGCCATAGGCATCACCGGCATAGCGAACATCGTCCCAGACCTGGCCTGGGGGCGGCTCATACTGCATGGTCACGGTGAACGGTCCGTGTTTCTTGACGTATTGCGCCGGCGTCAGCTTGCCAAGCTTTCGCCGCATCTCCCGCGCACATCGCTCCAGCAACTTGCCGACGATCATGCACGTGCGCGAGGCCACGGTCGGGCCGCTGTCCGGCACGACGTCCGTGTCGGGTATGTGCACGTCGATGGCCGAGTACGGCCACCCGAGGGCGTC